>VGOO01000083.1 GCA_016875925.1 Chloroflexota bacterium | reverse complement strand
TCGCCCGCACCTTCCAGAACATTCAGCTCTACACCGGCCTTACCACCCTGGATAACCTCATGGCCGCCAGACACATCCATCTCAAGCCCAACTTCCTGGCTGGCGCCATCTATTTCGGCCCAGAACACGACAAGGAAATCAGGCACAGAAGGGTAGTGGAAGACATCATCGACTTCCTGGAGATGGAAGCCATCAGGAAAAAGATAGTAGGCTCACTGCCCTATGGCCAGAGGAAACGAGTTGACCTGGGCAGAGCATTAGCACTGGAACCAAAGCTGCTCCTCCTCGATGAGCCTATGGCTGGCATGAATGTGGAAGAAAAAGAGGACATGGCCAGGTTCATCATCGACATCTTCGAAGGACAGGGGGAGACCTATCCTGACACACCGATATTGAGAGATGGGGTCAAGTCCATAGTGCTGATTGAACATGACATGGGAGTGGTCATGGACATAGCCGACCGGATAGTGGTGCTGGACTTTGGCCAGAAGATAGCCGAAGGCACACCAAAACAGATAATGGCTGACAAGGCGGTGATAAAAGCCTACCTCGGTGAGGAAGAGTAACATGAGCCTGGCCACACGACTGGAAACAGCAGATACCCTGCCCAAACTCCTGAAATACAACTACGAGAAGTACGGCGACACCAAAGTTGCCATGCGTGTAAAGCAGTTCGGTGTCTGGCAAGCCTATACATGGAAGGACTTCTACGATAAGACAAAGTACCTCTCTCTGGGCTTGATGAGCCTGGGCCTTAAGCCTGGCGACAAGGTCTCCATCCTGGGAGATAATAAGCCCGAATGGTATTGCGCCGAACTGGCGGTCCAGGCTGCCGGCGCGGTGGCCACCGGCATCTTCACCGATTGTATGTCCAACGAGGTCAGGTACTATGTGGAACACTCAGATTCCAAGTTCGCTATCGCCCATGACCAGGAGCAGGTAGACAAGTTCCTCACCCCCTATAAGGACAGGGAAGGCAATGAACATCCGCCCTTGAAAGACGAACTGAAGTTGCTGAAAAAGGTCATCTACTGGGACCCCAAAGGCGTTTGGAACTACGACGACCCTATTCTGATCAGTTTTAACAAAGTGGTGGAGCTGGGCAAGGAATATGAGAAGAAACACCCCGGGGCTTTTGAAACGAGCATCGAGAAAGTAAATTCTGACGACGTTTGCATTCTGTCCTACACCTCGGGCACCACAGGGTTGCCCAAGGGTGCCATGATGAAACACGGCACCATGATTCAAGCGGCCGAATCGCTGCTAACTGTGGAGCGATGGGAAGACGATGACCAGTATGTATCCTTCTTGCCCCCAGCCTGGATAGCAGAGCAAGCCTTTGGTGTGGGTGGCTCGCTGCTCTACGGTATCGAGGTCAATTTCCCAGAGGCAGCCGAGACGGTGCTGGAGAATATCAGGGAAATCGGTGCCCGCGTGCTCTTCTGGGGTCCGCGCAACTGGGAGAGTGTGAACCGGATGATCCAGGCGAAGATAATCGACACCACTCGCCTCAATCGTCTCCTATACCACATGTTCCTGCCCGTAGGCTATAAATACACAGATATTCAAGAGGCCAGGCAGAAGCCCAGTCCCTTGTGGCGATTCATGCATTTCCTGGCACACTGGGCGGTGTTCAGGGACCTGAAAGATAAGGTGGGCCTCTCCAATGTGAGGATGGCTTATACCGCAGCCGCTCCTATCAGCCCCGACGTCATCCGCTTTTTCCGCGCTATCGGCGTCAACATAAAACAACTCTACGGCGGCACAGAGCAAGGCCTGGTAACATTGCACCGTGGCGACGATGTCAGACCAGAGACTTCGGGTCCAGTGATGCCCAAGGTACAGGTGAGACTAACCGACGACGGTGAGGTGCTGATTAAGGGGGAGAATCTCTTTTGCGGTTACTACAAGAGCCCTGAAGCCACTGAGGAGAAACTGAGGGGAGGCTGGTACCACAGCGGCGATTTTGGCCACATTACCGAAGATGGTCATCTGGTAGTCATGGACCGCATGGCTGACCTCAGAGAGCTGAAGGGGGGTCGTAAATTTTCGCCGCAGTATGCAGAAATCAGGCTCAGGTTTAGCCCCTATATCAAAGACGTGCTCACTATCGGCGGTGGAGACAAGGACTATGTAACCTGCGTGGTGAACATAGACCTGGACAATGTCGGCCGCTGGGCTGAAGCCAGGCGCATACCCTACACCACCTTCACTGACCTCTCCCAGAAGCCGCAGGTAATCGAGCTAATCAAAACAGATATCATCAGGATAAACAAGACATTACCAGAGTGGGCCAGAATCAAGAAATTCGCCAACCTGCATCGCGAGTTCGATGCCGACGAGGCGGAGCTGACCAGGACACGCAAGATAAAGAGAAACGTGGTGGAAGAACGCTACAAAGATTTGATAGATGCTATGTATGGTGGCGCCAGCGAGCTCTCTGTCGAGGCGCCGATTACCTACCGAGATGGCAGGAAAGGAACCATAACCACCGCACTGAAGATCAACACTGTGGGTTAGCCATACAAATGAGAAGCCAACAAGTCCATATTGCTCGGCCAGGTTCTTTGTCAGGCTTACAGGGAGGCTGCGTGCCAACGCCGGACAGGCTCACCTGCGAATCTGAACAATAAGGAAATGGAAAATATACGATAGGATAAGTGACGTGCAAGAACTATTACAGTACATAGCAAACGGCCTGATGGTGGGTGGCATCTATGCACTGATAGCACTGGGCATAGTCCTGGTCTACAAGTCCACCAGTATCTTCAACTTCATTATCGGCCAGATGATGATGTTCGGCGCCTTTTTCTTCTGGATGTTCGCCCAACAATTTAACTGGCCTATATGGCTCAGCCTGCTGGCAGCTCTAGCAGCCAGCGCAGGCGTGGGACTTCTGGTAGAACGGCTCACGTTGAGGCCGCTAATCGGTCAGCCGCTGCTCAGTTCTGTACTGGTAACGCTGGCTATGGCCTATCTCCTTAACGGCATTGCCATGGGCATTTGGGGGGCCTACCAGCAACGCTTGCCAGACTTCCTGCCAGGGGCAAGGGTAGTGGTAGGAGGAATAGTATTCGCACACGACCTGCTCTGGTCTTTCGGCCTGGCCATGGTTGTTTTTGTCCTCTTGCTGTTGTTCTACCAGCGAACGCGGGCAGGGCTGGCAATGCGCGCTACGGCGGACAGCCACCAGATAGCCCAGGCCAGGGGTATAGACGTCAGGAGAATATTCGCCCTGAGCTGGGCGCTTTGCGGAGTGATAGCGGGTATCGGGGGCATGCTTCTGGCTTATCGCCTTGGCGTCAGCCAGTTTCTATCGCTGGTTGGACTCAAAGCTTTCCCAGCGGTCTTGTTCGGGGGCCTCGACTCTGTTCTAGGTGCCCTAGTCGGCGGCTTGACGGTGGGAATACTGGAGAACCTGGCCGGTGGACTGATTGATCCCTGGATGTCAGAGATAACACCCTACATCATCTTGCTTCTGGTACTTATTATCAAACCGGATGGCCTTTTCGGAGTCAAGAGAATAGAGAGGATATAACATGGCTTTGCGACCTTGCGGCACTTATGACCAGAGCTATGCTCAGGATATGGCAATTCTCCGTACCCGCCTGCAATGGATATTGCTCATCGTCGGGCTGGTCATCCTGTTCACTGCACCTTTGTATCTGCCTGGCCGCTGGCTGAACCTGATGAACCTCATTGGCATCAGCCTCATTGCCGTGCTGGGACTCAACATACTCACCGGCTACTGCGGCCAGATTTCCCTGGGTCAGGCTGCTTTCATGGCAGTGGGTGCCTACACATCGGGCGTGCTGACAGCTAAGCTGGGTTGGTCTTTCTGGGCAGCTCTTCCCTGTGCAGCCCTTAGCGCCGGCATTGTAGGGGTAATCTTCGGTTTGCCCTCATTAAGGGTCAAAGGCTTCTACCTGGCGATGGCAACTCTGGCAGCCCAATTCATTATCCCAGCGCTCATTGCACATCCGCTCGAAGGCATAACCCATGGTGTCCGCAGCCTGATAGTGCCAGTGCCGAAGATTGGAGGCGTGGCCTTTACCTCGCCAGCACAGATATATTGCATTATCATCCCCATAGCAGTATTGATGACTTTCTTCGCCAAGAACATAGTCAGAACCGGTGTCGGTCGGGCTTTCATCGCTATCAGGGACAACGAGCTAGCAGCAGAGGTGCAGGGCGTCAACGTCTTTGCCTACAAGCTGCTTGCTTTCTTCATCTGCTCGGTGTATGCTGGCATTGCCGGCAGCCTCTGGGCACACTGGATGCGGGCCCTCAACCCTGACCATTTCAGCTTAATAGATTCCATTTGGTACGTGGGGATGATGATTGTGGGAGGCCTGGGGAGCACCGCCGGGGCGGTTTTCGGTGTTGCTTTCCTGCGCATCCTGGATGAGGCTACCAAGGTATTCGTGATGTGGCTCTCCAGTGTATTCATCGCCTGGGGCGCTTTCCTCCAGGCGGCTTTCGGTCCCATAGTATATGGGCTGGTGATTGTCCTGTTCATCATTTTTGAGCCTAGAGGACTGGCTCACAGATGGGAGATATTCAAGATTTCATATCGCATTCGTCCCTTCGCTTATTGACCAGAATAAGGGGGTGGTAGTACATTGGAAAGAGAGCGGGTTTGAATAGCTAACCTATCAGAGTTTACTAATTCTAATGAGGAGGTGGAACTTGAACAAGAACAAATTCAAATCAGTGTGTCTGGCGGTCCTGGCAATACTTCTGGCAACAGCATTGGCCATAGGTTGTGCTGCTCCAAAAGCACAGCCCACGGCCAAGTCAGCCAAGCCAGACAAGGTCGTTCTGTACCACTTTGGCGACCTCAGCGGCCCCTATGCGCCCATCACGGCCGCCATAGTAGCCGGCCTCAACGACTTCCTGGAGTGGTACAACACAGAGGGAGGTGGCGTCGACGGGGTGCCTGTAGAACAAGCCTTCAGGGATACCGGGGGCAAGGTGGATGCTGCCATTGCTGCCTACACTGCGTTCAGGGAAGCTAAACCCTATCCTATCGTGGAGCTTCTCTATCAGTCGGCAGAATCTGAAGCACTGCGAGACCGGTTTATCGAAGATAAAATTGTGTCTTTCACTGCCGGTGCTTCGCCCACCTGCATCTACCCGCCTGGATACCAGTTTGCCATGTCGCCTGCCTATACCGACCAGATAGGTGCCTTCATGGACTGGCTGGTAAATGACTGGGCAAAGAAAACAGGTCAGAAGCCAAGGCTGGCTATCCTCACATGGGATAGCACTTTCGGCAGAGCCATAATGGTGCCCGAGGTCGACGACTATGCCAAGAAAGTCGGCGTCGACATCGTGTACAAAGGCACCTATGGAGTGAGGGAGGTGGACGCAACTACTCAGATGACCGGCATTAAAGCATCCGGAGCCAACTGGGTCTATGACAACACCGCAGCTTTCGGTCCTAAGGTAGTTCACCAGTCGGCCGAAGCCTTGGGCATGCTAAATAAAAATACTTACGATACCACCCCGGGCAAAATTCACCGCGCCAGTTGTGTCTGGGGAGTGGACGAATCATCGGTGAATCTGTCTGGGGAGCTCGCTGAAGGCATGGTTGGCCCACGGAGTTGGGCTTCATGGGCGATGACTGATGTAGAGGGCGTCAAGATATTGACCGCTCAGGCCGACAAGCACAACAGGGGAGACTTCGAGCGGGTTGCCGGCTATCTGGTGGCATCCGGTGTAGCCTACACCGTTTTAGATTGCATGAATAGGGTTGTCAAGGAACTGGGCTGGGAAAAGCTAAATGGGGAGAATGTAAGAGCCGAAGCGCTTAAGTTGCGAGACTACAGCCCGCTGGGCATGAGCCGGCTTACCTATATGCCGGACAAATTGGAACCCACACAGACCCGAATCTGCCAGGTCAAAGACGGCAAAATACTGGCTATAACCGACTGGGTTACCTGCCCGGATTTGAGGCCTTACCAGTACCGAAAGTAAACACTAGGCAGTTTAAGGCAACTGGGAACAATAAAACCCTGTAAAGGAGGCGAAGCTTGAATAAGGAAAGCGTCCGCAAGTCTATGCTATTGTCTGTCACAGCATTGGTTTCTCTGGCTCTGGCATTTGGTTGTGCGGCTCCCAAAGCTGCCCCCGGAGCCAAGCCAGACAAAGTGGTCATCCACCACTTCGGAGACCTCAGCGGTCCCTATGCCGCTATCACTGCCTCCGCAGTTGCCGGCTTCAAGGACTATTCCGACTGGTTCAATGCACAGGGCGGCATTGACGGAGTGCCTATTGATGACATGT
>VGOO01000082.1 GCA_016875925.1 Chloroflexota bacterium | reverse complement strand
AGTGGCCGATTGAGGCGTCCACGCCACTCTTGATGATGGCCGCTTTGAGTTCTTCAACACGGGCTTTATCGGGAGTTCGCTGGCCACGCAAGGCATACCGCTTGCCAACTTGATGGCTCTTGGATTTGCCGCCCTCGTGGTAGGGCAGTAGAGAGACCTTGTCAGCCCTCACCTTTTTTGCCAGTTCCGCTACTTCCCTGATATGTTCTCGGGAGTCGTTTATCCCTGCAATCAGAGGCACCCGCAGCCAGATTTTGGTTCTGCCGGCAACTGCATTGAGATTCTCCAGTATCAAAGCGTTGTCCACGCCTGTATATTTTTTGTGCTGCTGAGTGTCCAGGTGCTTGATATCGAATAGCACCAGGTCTACGTAGGGCAATATGGAGGTGACGTCGTTTGTGCCAGCGTATCCCGAAGTATCCAGTGCTACGTGCAAGCCTTTGTCTTTTAACGTGCGAGCCAGGTTGAGGCAGAATCCCGGCTGGCTGACGGGTTCGCCGCCGGACAGCGTCACACCTCCGCCTGAGTTCTTGTAGAACGGCCTGTCTCTTCCTGCTTCCGCAGCCACTTCAGCTACGGTTATGCGTTTTCCGGCGATGTTCAGCGCCCCGTAGATGCAGGCGTCCACACAGGCCAGGCACTGGTCACAGCGCTCCCAGTGTATTATCCTGACTCCGTCGCTGCCCTGCGTTATGGCATCGCGCGGACATACCTCTTTGCATTTGCCACAACGTTGGCATTTTACATCGCGCGCAATAAGCTGCGGCTCTATTGCCTGTGATTCGGGGTTGGCACACCAGGCGCAGCGTAGCGGGCACCCCTTGAAGAACACCGTGGTCCTGATACCCGGTCCGTCGTGCACGCTGAACCGCTGGATATCGAAGATTATCCCGCTGTCTTTCATAAATTAGAAATGCTGCTCTGTGCGGGCGATTATGGAGTCCTGCAGGCCCTTGCTCAAATCCACAAAGTAGGCGCTATAACCAGCTACGCGGACGATGAGGTCTGGGTGCTTATCCGGATGCTTCTGGGCATCGAGCAATGTGGCTTTGTCTACCACGTTGAACTGGATGTGGCTAATGTCCAGGTCGCCCCATGTCCTCAGGTAGTTGACAAATGTTTCTTTCATATCACCTTCGAGCATCGAAGGCGAGAATTTCTGGTTGAGGAGGTGATTGTATGTCTTCGTGGTGTCTATTTTGGCTGCTGAGCAGAGCACTGCTGTCGGGCCTCGGAAATCGCGTCCCTGCACTGGCGAGAGAGTGGCATCGGCAAAGGGTTCGGCTTCTCTTCTGCCGTCGGGCGTAGCTGGCGTGTACAGGGCTGCGCTGTAGGTTGCGGACAAACCGCTGCCATCGCCTCTCATCGGGTTCCCGAAGCGGTCTGTGAATTCAGCCATGACGGCTGCGGTGCGGTGATGTATTTCGGTTGCGATGGAATCAGCGTAGTCGTCGTCATTTCCGTACTTGGGTGCCCTGAGCATCATCTGCCGCATGTCCTCGTGTCCCTCCCAGTTTTTGTCCATTACCTGTATAAGCTCTGGGAGGCTGATTGCGCGGTCCTCAAAGACCACCTTCTTTATGGCTATGACGGAATCGACCACGTCAGTGGTGCCGATGATAACCACGAAGTCATGGACCATTGAAGGATAGGCCCATCTGCGGGAATCCATTCCTTTTTCGATGCAGCCGTCAAGTAGTGCCGAATAATATGGCCTGGGGAGGTATTCAGCGTAAAGCGAGCGGCAGGTGTTCTCTATCTTGACGTGCCTTCCAAAAAAGAAGCGCACCTGTTCAAGGTAGGCATCGATGAGGTCTTGGTGAGATTTGAATGTTGCCGGGTCTGGTGTCGGTGCCCCCCAGGGTATGTTGGTTACGGGATGTACCCCCCGGTGTAAAGCCCACCAGAGGCATTTGGGCAAGACAAGACCTCCTAATGGCCTTCTTGCTATATTTTTGCCGGGAAGCTCCAGGTACACACAACCGGTGACGGCGTAATCACGCGCATCTTCTAGTGGGACATTCCATTTTTGCAGGGTGGGGATGAGCGTGCGGTCATTGAAGAATGAAGGGTAACCCACGCCGGAATGGATGACCTCGGTTGCCCTGGTCAGGAGCTTGCCAGGTGTGCCGTCATGGTAACGCAAGACGATGCTCGGCTCCAGCGTTCGCATGTTATGCGCAGCGTCCAGTACCAGGTAGCTCATTTCATTGGTGACGTCGTTGCCTTTCTCGTCTACTCCCCCGATAGTAACGGCCTGGAGTGACTCCACACCGCCATAGATGCCGGAAAGCATCGGCGAATAGATGAGTCCCAACTCGTGGAATTTGACCCAGAGGAGCTGTAAAAGCTCCAGCGCCTCGTCACGCGTGATACGCCCTTCCTTTAGGTTTCTTTCGTAGTAGGGGCCGAAGATTTTGTCAAAACGAACACCTATGCCTAGCGTGGAGTACTCGATGTAGCGCCCCACATGGATGAAGTAGAACGATTGAATCGCTTCGAGGAGCGTCCTGGGCGGGTTTTCCGGGACGTGCCTGCAGGTCTGGGCTATCTGCTCTAACCGTTTCCTATCATCAGGGTCAGTGGATTTTTCAGCCAGCTTTTGCGCGAATTCTGCGTAGCGGTTGGCATACATGATTATGGCCTTGAGGGCTACGATGGCAGATTTCAGGAACTCCTTCTGCTCGATGTAGTCCAGCGGTATCTCCCGGTCTATCTCCTCAAGTCGACTTTCGGCTTCAGCGATGATGCCCTTGAGGCCAATGCGGAAGATCTTCTCATAGTTTGGTATTCCCAGCTCCGACCAGTGGCTCCACATGAATGTTCCTTCGAACTTCCAATATTTCAGGATATCGCCGGTGAAAGCCTCTTGCTGGCGGTCGCTCATGGACTTCCCTTTCCAGTATTCAATTAGCTCCGCCAGTTCGGCTCTGCCGGCATCGTCAAGTAGCTCTTGCCCCTCCTGGTCGCTGGTGAGGCGTTTTACCGAGCGCCAGTTCATATCTATGCCGAAGTAAAGCCCCTGGGGGAAGGAAACTGCGTTGCCAACTAGGCGCTCCCAGTCCTGTATATAGATATCCATCTTTTTGAGGATGTTTTCAAAGGCGAGTGCTCTCCGCATGACCATCGGCAGGCCATCGGTTTGCTTATAGGACTCGGTCAGGTACCTCGACCTTTGCAGGTCAAGCTTAATGCCGGGTCGATACATGCCTCTTGAGGCCTCCTCTTTCTCATAGCCTCTTCTTACGTTGCGTACTGCCTTGATGACCAGCTTGCTCTTAATTGCATCAACCGTCGTCTGCATCGGTTTACCTCCTCACCTCAGCGTTTTGCTGCTGGATGTGATATACTGTTGTGAACAATGTTCAGTATATAATACGCTGTTCACTGTAGTCAAGGGACAGTGGTATTTGGCGGCAGGTTTCTGGGGATCATGGTGAAGCAGGAATGAAAAGCAAGAACGCTTTTGCCAGGCTAAAGAAGGAAGAACGGGAACGTCGACGGTGCATCATTCTTGATGCGGCGGAGAGGGTGTTTGCCTCGACACCTTTTACCGAGGTGAACATGCGACGCATTGCAAGGGAGGCGGGCATTTCGGCAGCCTCGATTTACACGTATTTCCCTGACCAGGAGACGCTATTCGTGGAGACTTATCTGCGCCGTGTCGGCGACATGCACGAGATGTTTGAAAAGACCATCAGTGAGGCAATGCCTGACGAGGTGATGGAGAGCATTGCACTGAGTTATCTAGATTATTTCATCGAGCAGGACGCGTATTTCAGGATGATGGCACATTTCATGCTTTACGCGGAACTGAATCCTGAGTCGCTGGAGAAACTGAACAGGACGGAACGTGCCATGATGGACATATTCGAAAGGGCTTTTAAGAAGGGAGGCGCAGGTGGCAACACGCGCCTATTGGCTCATGCCTTTTTTGCCGGTCTCAATGGCATACTTATCAGCTTTCGGAGATATCCCGGCCGCAAAGAGGAGGAAGTCCGGCGGCACATGCATCGTTTGGGCGTCCTCCTGTGCCGCCAGTTAAGGGGCAATCCACCATCTTCCCTGTCTCAGTTGTGATAAGTTGAGCAGTATTATCACTAATTGACTTTTTAGCGCGCTTGCGTCTGTTTGCTGGAGCAGATGAACCAGGGATATCTGGTGAACTCACGGTAACCCATCTTGCGATAAATAGGCTCGCCGAACTGGCTGGCTTGAAGCACAACTTTCCGTGCACCAAGCTCAAAGGCAGCGTTACCCACCTGGCGAGTGCAGTATTCTGCCAATCCCTTGCCCCGTGCCTTGTTCACGGTGCCTACCCAGTAAATGCCGGCGATGCCGTGGGAGAGCATAGCCAGGGCAGTGGAGGACGGTTCTCCTTGAAAAAATACTACCGCCATGACCAGGTGTGGGCCGAGCACCCTCCGGGCATGAGAGAAGTAGCTTTCGCTGACCTCTTTGGGAAAAGCCAGGTCCTGATAAGCCTCTGTGACCACCTCCTTGAAGCCCTGCAACTCCTTCTCATTTTGCACCCAAACCAGCTTAGCCCCTGCTGGTGTTGTCCCTCCCTTTATAGGCTCATCGAGCACCATTCCCGGCGACTCTCCGACCAGGAACACCTTATTGTCCCTACAGTGTTGGATGATGGCCTGGTCATGGCGGCCTCGAAGCTGAAGTGAAAATGCTCGCTTGCGCTGGGAGAAGAAGCTCTTTACTCGACTCAGGAAATCCTCGGGGCTTTCGTGTGACCCGACTGCCAGGTTGAATGCGAAATTGCAGCCGGGGAAGTCCAGGGCTGAGTTGATTAGCACAGTATCTTGCGCTTTGAAGACCTCCGAATTAGGAATCCAGTCCGAGCTATCGCACCAGAACTCGACGCGGTTGAGGTCAGCCAGCCTCAGCAAATCAGCTTCGCTCAGTGAATGTTTCATTCTGTATTTGCTATCCCGATTGAAAGATGTCCTTCAACTATGAGATTGCCACGAGGATGTCTGAAAATAACAATGCGAGACTTTTGTCGTTGCGAGGCACGAAGTGCCGTGGCAATCTCCTCATGGCGATAATACCTGCCTCGGCAGAGATCGCCACGTCGTCCTTCCGCTGAAGGACTCCTCGCGATGACAATTTAATTTTCGGACAGCCACTTGCAATGACAGTTAGGGCTATGGAATTGCCATGCCCTCAGCCGGCGCGTTATGGCACAAGAGCCTGCTGCCCCATCTGCCAGTCGCAGGAACAAAGCTAGCTACTGGTCCCTGGTGCCATTCCAGGTACCGTCCCAGGTGAATTTGGAGCCGTAACACCAGTTACCGGTGAAGGAATTGCCGTCTGCCGACATTTCGAATCGCACATCTCCGGCATCGTCGGGTGGCAGGTATGTCGGCTGCTCAGACCATTTGCCCACCAGGGTATTTTCTTGCGCGTAGCCCTCAAACTTGCCTCCCTGGTAGGTATAAGTCCCGGTTACAGTGTTGCCGGACTGGGAGAGATTTAACCTCCCCCAGGAGCCGCAGAGCCAGGAACCACCCCAGTTAGCCACCGGTGCTGGTTGGGGTTGACTACTTGGTGGTTGGGCAGTACTTGTTCTGCTACATGTCCATCTCCGTATCCATTCACCAGATGCAACCATAAGTAGGCGACCCTCGCAGGTGTTGCCATCTGCCAACATCGTGAATTGTATTTCCGTCGGTTTTGATAAAGGCGAACTCCATGTCCCAGCTAGCGTATTCCCGGTGGCATGAGCCTGTATCTGAGCATCGGTAAGACTGAACCATGCTGATACCTGGTTGCCTGTCTGGGTTAGGTACAGTTTGGTCTCTCCACATTCCCAGGTACCGGTCCAGTTGACCGGCGGCGCTGGTTGTTGCTGACTTTGTGGTGTGGGCTTACTGGGTGGTTGGGCAGTGCTTGTTCTGGTGCAAGACCAGCTACCAGTCCATGCTCCTGAAGAACCCGTGCGGTAGTAGCCCGTAAAGGACTTTCCATCTGACGACATGGTTAACTGGAAATCGCCTGAATTTGCTTGAGACTCAGACCAGGTACCGGCGAGTGTATTTCCAGTGGCATAGCCCTGGATATCCCGGTTGTTATAGTCATACCAACCGGTCACCTGATTGCCTGTCTGGGATAGGTACATCTTGTAGCTGCCACATTGCCAGGTACCCGTCCAGTTAGCCAGCGGCGTTGGCTGGGTAGGCTGTGTGGGTTGGCTGGGTTGTGAGGTAGGGTTGGGTGGTTGGGCTGAACTTACCCTGGTGCAATTCCAGGCGCCGTCCCAATCACCTGAGGTACCGTAGCGCCATTGGCCGCTGAAAGAATTGCCATTTGCAGACAGGTTGAATTGCAAATCGCCAGAGTCGTCTGGCGGATTAAATGTTGGTGCTTCCGACCATGTGCCCACCAAAGTAGCCCCTGTGGCAGAGGCAGTGATTTTACCGTTGTCCCAGTCGTACCATCCTGTCACGTTGTTGCCTGTCTGTGTAAGGTACAACTTTCCCCAGGTAGCGCACTGCCAGGTACCCGTCCAGTTGGCAACAGGCCCTGGTTGGGGGGTAGGGGTTGGCGTTGGGGTTGGCGTGGGAGTAGGCGTAGGAGTGGGAGTAGGTGTGGGAGTAGGAGTAGGTGTGGCTTTAGCCTGGCCACCTGGCGGCTTTTCAGGCAGTGGTGTTGGTGCTGTGTTGTCAGCCTGGCCACCTGTGGCCTG
>VGOO01000081.1 GCA_016875925.1 Chloroflexota bacterium | reverse complement strand
GTACGGCAAAGAAGCAGTTTTGAAAGGGATGGACCTGACACTGGAACAAGGCTTACGCCTGGAAGCTGACCTTTATTTCCTCTTGCAGACAACTCAGGACCGTACCGAAGGCATTAAGGCTTTTTTGGAAAAGCGGCATCCGGAGTTTAAGGGAGCCTGAATATTGTGCCATTGTGAACTTGAATCATGGGTAATTTCGATACGTTGATTTTTGAAAAGATAGACAGCATTGCTTATATCACGCTCAATCGTCCTAAGGTCTTGAACGCATATAATATGCGAATGCGAGACGAGCTCTACCAGGTACTGGCGGCAATCAGGGAGGATACCGAAGTGAGGGTAGCTGTTCTCAAAGGTGCTGGGGATAAAGCGTTTTGTGCGGGTGCTGATTTAACTGAGTTCCTTACTGCTCCGTCGCCCACGGTTGCTCGGCAGGTGCGATGGGAACGCGATGTCTGGGGTTTATTTTTGAGTTGTCCGCGTCCGCTAATTGCTGCCCTGCATGGTTATGTTCTTGGTTCAGGCATAGAGATAGCTTTATGTTGCGATATTAGAATTGCTTCCGATGATGTGCAGTTTGGGTTACCAGAAGTTGCTCTTGGTATCATCCCAGCTGCAGGAGCTACCCAAACTTTGCCAAGGGTTGTGGGGACAGCAAAGGCACTGGAGATGATGTTTCTTGGTGGACGGATAGGCGCAAATGAAGCACTAAATATAGGATTAGTTAATGATGTCGTCTCTAAGAACAGGCTGTATCCTGCTGTAGATGATATGGCCAGGCGGATATCGCAATTTAATCCCGTGGCGGTTGCAAGTATTAAGCAGGCTGTCATCAGGGGCCTGGATCTTTCGCTTTCGAAAGGGCTTGCTTTAGAAAAAATATTGTCTGGCACCATCGTTTACTCGAAGAGTTAAGTGTCTCTCAAGCTGTGTATAGTTTTGAAATTCTGGCCAGCTAGGGCTAGAATATCTGCGGAGGTTTGGATCAATATGGCCAATCAGATAGGTAAAAGGTATGTTTGTAAGAAATGCGGCTCTGAGTTTATTGTGACCAAGGCTGGTGATGGGACGTTGAGCTGTTGCGGCGAGCCGATGGAGCTAAAGAAGTAATCTGACGGATATCGGACTCGGAACATTGTTTAGGAGATATTGCTGTGAATCAACTTGGAAAAAGATTCAAATGTCAGACTTGTGGTACTGAGGTGCTTTGTACCAAAGCTGGTGAGGGGGCTATCACTTGCTGTGGTAAGGCTATGGAGCTTCAGGAGCCCAGACCGCTGCCGTCTTCGGATTAGATACGTATCGGCTTGCGGTTTAGTTCTGATTAGTGTACAGGTATATTTTTAGTGTTTAATCGTTTCTTTGCCAGGCTATTTGTCCGTCGATAATGGTCATTTCCACTTGTATCAGTTTGATTTCGTTTAATGGTGTTTGTGTGGGGTCTTTGCCGAGGACAACCATATCAGCTAGTTTGCCTGGCATTATAGTGCCTTTGATTTTTTCCTCCTGGGAGGCATAAGCGCCGCCTGCGGTGTAAGCCCACAATGCTTGTGACGGTGATATAGCCTGTTCTGGCGATAACTTTTGTCCAGATTCTGCAGTTCGCGACGTTGCGGCATAGATGCCTATCAGTGGATTCGGAGGTATGACGGGGCAATCTGAACTGGATACCATGGTAAGGCCAGACCTGATGAGGGTGCCCAGAGGGTACAGATGCTTGAGTTGCTGTGGCGGTACTGTTTTGAGATACCTTTCTCCGCTGTAATAGATAAAAGCCGGCTGGGTGACCACTATTACATGGAGTCTAGCCAAGCGCCCTGAAGTTTCTGGAGTGCATATTGAGCAATGCTCAATGCGGTGTCTGTGCCAAGGATGTGGATATGCGCATTGAGCGTATTCCACGGCAGATAACCCTGCAAAAATAGTGTTCTCTTCGACCGCGTGCAGGGCGACCTGAAAGCCAGCTTGGTGTGCATCCAGTACCATCTGTTTTAGTTCTGTCTCCGGGGGGTTAAGATGGCCTCTGGTTTGGCTTAGAATCATCTTTATAGCACCCAAACGTAATTGTTCGTCTCCCGTTTTGGGACTAAAGCCTTGCCCCCTGGCTTCTCGCAGTGCTTTTATTCCTAGCATCATGTTTACTCTGGGCTTCAGGTATCCCCGCTCTTTCCAAGCTCTCAGCTCTTGCCAGCGTTGAATATTGTTATGGATAGATGCGTCTTGTACGGAGGTAATTCCCAGGGAAATGAGCATCTCGTTGGCAGATTTGATTCCCTGTTCCATTTCGGCTTTGCCAAGAGGTGGTATCACATCGGACAAATACTCGGACATGCCGTAAAGGATTCCGGTTGGTTCGCCTGTTCCAGTGTCTCGGTCGATCATGCCGCCAGGCGGCTCGGGGGATTCACTAGTAATGCCTGTAAGTGTCAAAGCAAAGCTGTTAAGGACATGAGCATGTCCTGAGCGATGGGTAAGTTTTACAGGGTGGTCTCTTGTGGCTTGGTCCAAATCCCAGCGGTTGGGGTGCCGTTTCTCTGCCAGGTAAAAATCGTTGTATCCTCTGCCCCTTATCCATGTTCCTGGTGGCGACGTCAGGGCTGCTCCGCGAATTTTTGCCTGAATATCCTGAATGGAGCTTATTTTGTCTGGGCGCAAATCGAGCGTATGAAAGCCTTCTGCAAAGCCAAAGATGTGGCAGTGGGCATCGTTGAAACCGGGTATTATGGTTTTTCCCAAGCAGTCTATGATTTTGGTTTGTGTTCCTGCTAGGCCTTTGATTTCAGCTTTTTCCGACACTGTCATTATCTTGCCGTTGCGAACAGCGACCATGCGGGCTTTTGGGCAGTCAGCATTCATGGTCAAGATATTGGCGTTGTGGAGTATTAAGTCTGCTGTTGGATGAGAGATGCGGTTCAAGTGGTTACCTCGTCTCAGCCATGTGGGCGATGATTTTTGGGATGATATAGGTGGCGATTTTGCGTCCAGAACCGCCGCAGAGGATGGTTATTAGTTTACCCTGGCAAATTGCATCTGCGGCTGACTTGATTAGTTTGGCGATTTCCAAGTGGCAATCTGCGGTCAAGCCTCTGTCGCCATATTCACCCTGGGTTGCGTCGTAGCCAAATTCCCAGAATATAAGTTCGGGTTTGAAGTGTTTTATTCGAGGCAGCATCTCAACTTCAACTTTTTGCAGGTAATCCTCATCGTTAGTGTAAAAAGGTATGTTGACATCGACATTGTTCTTATCGTCACAGTAGCTTTCAGAGCAGAAGCAGATGTGTATAACTTGCTTATCATGGTTGAAGATATCTCGAGTGCCATCAGCATGGTGGCTATCCGTATCCACAATGGCAAATCTTTTTATTCCTTTCTCCCTCAGTTCGGCTATAGCTAAGGCAGCGCCATTGAAATAGCACATTCCCCAGAAGAAGCATTTACCCGCGTGGTGATCGCCAACACCTGTGAAGACAAAGGCATTATCTATAGTTCCTCTGAGTATTTCTTGGGCAGCTTGTACTGTACCTCCGGCTGAATATAAGGCCGTATCAAAATATCCTGTTCTTTTCACTGCTTCTATCATCTCCTTCGAATGGACTTTTAGCAAGGTCTCGTTGGTTACAAGCTGCACATAGTTGGAGGTGTCATTAATATGATAGACACCGTCATAGTAATGAACGTTCTCTGAGTTTAGGATGCTGTCCAGGGCCTGTGGGAAATCTCTTAATCTTTGGCCTTTGAAGTAGGGAAGGAATATTCCCGTATTTCTTTGTGACATAGTCAAATCATACCTAGGATGGTATCCCATCTGTGTAGCTTCAGTTGAAACATTTACCGCTGTCTTATTTCTTCTAGCCACGAGTTAAGCGCATTATAAAATGACAGTGATTTTTCATCTAGAGTTCGTGGTTGCATCAAGTGGGCTTCTGAGGGATGGTAAATTTGCCCCTCGTCACATGGATTCATGGCAAGTTTGGTATCGCTATAGCCATCCCATTTCTGGTTCACTGGTAAACCAAGTTTTTGTAGACCTGAGTCTAATGTAGCATCGACCAATATAAGATTTCCGTTTATATCTACTTTGCAGGCGAGGTGATGACTTACGGGCATGGCTCGTGCTAGCTGTCTTAGCCTGGGTGGATAAATGGCTTCAAAAGCATCCCATCGGAAAGGATAAATAGCGTAAAGCACTTCCAATCCTAATCGCTGATACATTTTGCAGAGGAGGAGATGCTTTGGCGTGCATGAGCCCCTGTTCAATCTGAGCATATCAACGTATTGTTCTGGACCATTGAAGTCGGGCATCACTGCGTAGGGGATGTCTCTTACCTTATAATAGATTGACATCCTTGCATCTGTGATGCTTTTCCCTTGTGTCCACTCATGCAACTTGTGGCCGAGGATATCAGTCATGGCTATGCCATCAAGTTTAGGCATAGCCAGGATTTCTCGTCAAATCGAATGTGCAATACACCTTGGAAGTCCATCAGGTATATTTGACATGGCTAAGCGGTGAGAGTTAACATACATAATTGCATTTCCAGGTTTGACAAGCCAGAGCGTGATTGTTTTGACCTCACAGAAGTCTTTTACTAGCTCAAAGCCATTCGAGATCAGGTGGCATGGTCGTGGGGGACAGGGAGCAATAACGGCGGCCAAAATAGTAGCACAAGCAGCCTATCTTGATGGTTATCGTGGCGTGACTGCCGCTCCGTTCTTTGGCGCCGAGAGGCGTGGTGCTCCAGTAAGTGCTTCGACCCGGATTTCACGTGAACCCGTTTTGGTGGTATCTCAGGTTGAAGCTCCAGATGTAGTCGTTGTGTTGGACCATACCCTCTTAAGATATCAGGAGGTTACTGAGGGGTTGCTGCGTGGTGGATGGTTAGTGGTCAATTCCTGGCGTAAGCCTGGTGAGCTTGGTATCAAAGGTGGTTTTAATATCGCGACTGCTGATGCTACAGGCGTATGCCGTGAACTGGGCCTGATAGTAGCAGGCCTTACGGTGGTCAATACGGCCATCTTGGGTGCTCTTCTACGAGCCACTGCTATTGTGGGAATGCAGAATGTGGAGAATGTGATTAGAGAGAGGTTCTCTAATGGCGGGGCCGGCATCAATGTTGAGGCGATTAGAAAAACTTTCGGTATAACTAGATTACAGGTGCTTCGAGAATAGCTAGCTATGGGGACAAGAGAATGCAGACATATATGTGATGAGTCTTCGCCTGGTATCGGTGAAGCTGGCAGAACTGGCGAATGGCGCAATGCATTTCCGGTAATAAATCAAGAGAAATGTGTTGTAACTAAACGTAATAAGCTTACTTGCTTTTTATGCTGGCTTTATTGTCCCGACGCTGTGGTGAGGAAGGAGATGCCTGTCTCGATAGACCTCGAGTATTGTAAGGGGTGTGGTATATGTGCACAGGTCTGTCCGGCGCAAGCAATAACGATGGTAAATGAAGGCGAGTCATGTCCTGAAGGAGCAGGAGGCATTTGATTTTGGACGGGAAGGAGCGTCGACGAAAAACAGACGTGCAGATGCTTGATGGCAACCAGGCGGGTGCCATTGGGGCTAAGCTTAGTCGTGTCCAGGTTATTGCTGCCTATCCGATTACGCCGCAGACGCCGGTGACAGAGAAGCTCTCTGAATTTGTAGAAAAGGGTGAGTTGAATGCTGAGTACATCGCGGTAGAAGGCGAGCATAGCGCTCTTGCAGTGTGTGCCTCGGCATCTATGGTAGGGGCGAGAACGTTTACTGCAAGCAGTGCGCATGGTTTGGCATACATGCACGAAATGTTGCATTGGACAGCTGGTGCACGTTTGCCAGTGGTTCTTGCCTGTGTTAATCGTGCAATCGGAGCACCGTGGAATGTCCTGAACGATCAACAGGATTCCATATCCCAGAGGGATACAGGGTGGATACAGATTTATGCCAGAAATAATCAGGAGATACTGGATTCGATTATCCAGGCCTATAAGATTGCGGAGACGGTGTATGTGCCTGTCATGGTTTGTTACGATGGGTACGTGCTATCACATACTGAAATGCCTGTAGATGTGCCATCCCAGGGGAGTGTGGACAAATTTCTGCCACCCTACAAACCGCACACTACCCTTGACCCGTCAAGTCCTAAAAATTATAACCTTGTTACTCTGGCCAATCCCAGGGCCAATACTCAAGGGATACTGTGCCATGGGTATATGGAGCTGCGTTTTCTCCTCCAGGAAGCTTTGCAGAACTCTAGGGAAACGATTGTGTCTGTTGGACAGGAATTTGGTGAGATGTTCGGAAGAGGCTATGCCAATACTTATTGGGATTTCAGGCTAGATGATGCCGACATAGTAATAGTAGCTATGGGTAGCCTGGCAATGGAAGCGATGGTAGCGTCGAAGCAGCTTAGAGAGAAGGGGCATAAGGTAGGGGTGTTGGGTTTGAGAGTTTTCCGACCATTTCCCAAGTCCGATTTGGTTAGGGCGCTGAGGAAATCCAGGGTGGTTGTGGTCTTCGACAAGGATATCAGCTACGGTTCAGAGGGCGCTGTGTGCTCTGAGATAAAGGCTGCACTCTATGGTATTGGCACGACTGCTATGATTCGAAACTATATTGTGGGATTGGGTGGCCGTGATGTCAAGGCTAGGGATTTGGTGGATGCAGTGGAGAAGGCCGTGATGTTATTGGGACAAGGCGCTTTGAATGTCGAGTATCCTGAATGGATATGTCAGATTTAAGGGGACTGTAATGACCAAGGTTAGTGCTGTT
>VGOO01000080.1 GCA_016875925.1 Chloroflexota bacterium | reverse complement strand
ATACCCGGCATGAGGATGCCTCTGAGGTGGTACAGACCATATCGCATTGCGGGTGGGCGTAGTAAGGGAAGCCGTAGAAGTTTATGCTGACCTTGGAGTTTGCCTTATCTACGTTAAACACGTAGGACCAGTTGCCGGCGTCGACATAGGAGTCATACACTGTCTTTGTTTGCATTTCAGTAGTGGTGTAGGTTTCCGTGTCCGTATACGGCTCGCTCACCGTATAAGGCTCCTGCTTCATCTCGGTGTCCCAATATGTCTCAGTCACCTGAATGGGCACGGTTTTGAGCGGCAGCGCAAATATGATGGCAAGAACCACTAAAGGGCCTACGACCGAGGCGATGAGCTTCCAGTGCTCCTTCAGGTTAGTAACAATGTTGCTGCCCAATTTGGTTATGGCGTTGCTCTCTTCTTTCTTTGCTCTTGTCCTTGTCTTTGTCTTTGTCTTTGTCTTTGCCATATCGCGCCTCCTTGTCGAACGATTACATCTGGATTATAACATCGGCGTTCGTCTTTGACGAAAAATCTGTCATGGTGAGGGTTTCGCTGTGTGTTATTGTACAGCGTTTTCTGTTTGCAGCTTCTGCTGCGCATCTGTACTATAATAACGGCTGGCTAAGACTCAGGTTTAGCCAAGGTTGACGGGAGAGTATTGTCTTGGAAATAGGTGCTCTGTGGATTGAGCGGCTGCTGACGGGCCAGATAAGCGTTAGCCCAGTGAGCCGTGCCCTTATACGGGCTGCTGTACATGTTGCTGTTGGCGTGGTGTCGGCTGTTGGCTTATGGCTTCTGCCGCGGGCGGTAGTCATTGCGGCGCTGGCAATCTTGACCTTCCTTTTCTTATCTTTTGACGTGGCCAGGTTGCGTATATCCGGGTTGAACAATTGGTTCTCCAAATGGTTTGCCCTCTTTCTGCGGCAGGAGGAGGCGAACAGGCTCATGGGGGCTAGCTATTTTCTGCTGGGTTGCTTGCTCACTGCACTGGTTTTCCCCAAGGGAATCGCATCACTGGCTATTCTCTATGCTTCCTTTGGCGACCCATCAGCCACAGTCGTCGGCAAATGGAAAGGTCGTCCCCGGTTCTGGAGGAAAAGCGTGGAGGGAAGTCTGGCCTGTCTTATTGCTTGTCTTCTAGTGGGACTGCTGGCGACCACTCTTGTTGGAGAGCCTGTGCTGGTGGTTGCACTTGTGGGGGCGGTCTTCGCCATGCTCTTTGAGCTGTTACCATTGCGATTGAATGACAATATCACCATACCTTTTGGCAGCGCGGTGGTTATGGTGGTAATGGGTCTTTTAATTTGAGACGAGGAGGAGAAATTGCGCATAGTGCGTTTTGCAGTCAAGGGCAAGGTCAGGTTCGGCAGGCTGGACGGGGATGTTATTCATGGCTTCAAGGGTAGTCCCTTTGCTCATTTCAAAAGCCCTGGCGGTTCCTTTCCGCTAGATGGAATCAGATACAGGCTGGATGAGGTGAAGTTGCTGGCTCCCTGTGTGCCATCGAAGATAGTTTGCCTGGGGCTGAACTATCGTGCTCATGCCGAAGAGACCAGGCTGCCGATACCAACAGTACCCCTGATATTTCTCAAGCCGTCCACGGCTGTCGTTGGGCCTGAGGACAAAATTGTCCTGCCGCGTGATGCTAAGCGTGTGGACTATGAAGGGGAGATGGCTGTGGTTATGGGCAAGATAGCAAAAGATGTGTTTGAAGGTGAAGCCAGGGGCTACGTGCTGGGCTATACTTGTTTCAATGATGTCTCAGACCGTCATGCCCAGCGGGATGATGGCCAGTGGACGCGGGCTAAGGGTTACGATACTTTCGCTCCGACCGGGCCCTGTATAGAGACCGATATTGCGCCGGATGATTTGAAGCTGGAGACATATCTCAACGGAGAATTGAAGCAGTCTGCCCGTACCAGCGACCTCATCTTCGGTGTTTCTAAACTGGTCAGTTTCATCTCTGGCGTGATGACCCTGCTGCCCGGAGACGTCATCGCCACCGGCACTCCATCGGGCATCGGCCCTCTGAACGCCGGCGATGTGGTCGAAGTCAGAATAGAGGGGATTGGGGCTTTGCGAAACTATGTAACAAGGCAGGGGTGAGGGCGCGCGGAGTCCTTTCACCCTCACCCTGTTCCTCTCCCGTCGAGGGAGAGGGGATTTTATGGTGTGGTCTCTCCCGTCAAGGGAGAGGGGATTTTGTTGGTGTGCCCAGTCCCGTTGAGGGAGAGGGGAATATTCGTGAAGGACGGGTGGCCATTGTGGCTTGTTCAGGCTGGGACGCCTGTCCTTCCCATGAAGGACTTGTGGGCAGGTGTCACCTAGAAATCTGTTTTTTTGAGGGAGTGAGGCAGTAGCCGGCGTAGTTGCCCAGGGCTTTAGCTGCGCGGGTAATAGAAGGGAAGACGGCTGCGCCTTCGTTGATGCAACGCTGCTGCTGTTCCAGGAAACAGCGCCACTTCCATTCCTCTGTGTGGTCAGCAGGACGCAGCACCAATGCCATGGGCTTATCGGTGGATTTTCTAATCTCGAGGAGCATGCTGGTGGTGGCTTCAGAGTAAACTGCATCTGCCGGCGTCTCAGGATACCATTCGCCGGCATCGCCCACCAGGATTTGAAATATGGGATGTGCTGCCATGATGGCGAAGATTCGCTTCAACACATCCATTCCCCAGCCCATGGGCAGGATTACGGAATTGTCCAGCGGGTTCTTTACCAGCCTCCAGTCATTGCCCAGGAATGTTTTTACTTCATCGAGAACTGCCTGGGGCATGGGTGGCACGTGCAGGCCGTTTAGCTCGAACTCGTCCGCTGCAATGATACTGCCACCGCCTCCGGAGCCGATGATTCCCACGTTCCTGCCCTTTGGCACTGGCAGCTTGGCGAAGGCAACAGTGGTGTCGATTAGCTCGTCGATGGAGTCAACATGGATGGCTCCGCACTGCTTCACCAGGGCTTTCCAGACGGCGTAGTTGCCGGCCAGGGAGCCGGTATGTGAAGCTGCCCCGCGGGCGCCGGCTGCGGTTCTGCCTGCCTTGCAGATGATGACGGGCTTGAGCCTGGCTGCAGCTTTCAGGACTGAGGCGAAATGGGGGCTTCTTACGCCTTCGATATAGGCGGCGATGATTCTAGTCTTGTCGTCAGAGGCGAAATACTCCAGAAATTCGGCTTCGTTGATATCGGCGGCATTGCCGTAGCTGATTACCTGGCTGAAACGCAAGCCTCTGAGGCCGCCACGGTATATCATCTCTCCGGCGTGTCCAGCGCTCTGGGAGATGCAGGCTATATCCCCGACTTCCCTGGGCGGGGAAAAGCGGAAGGTCAGGCCGATTTCGGGGCGGTACACGCCCATGCAGTTAGGGCCGAGGATGCGGACACCCAGTCGCTGCGCCAGTTCAACGATTTGCTCTTCCAGTTTCTTTTGCTCCGGGATGCCGGTCTCTGCCAGTTGGGCGGTGTACAGTTGCAGCAGCTTCACGCCTTTCTGGGCGCAGTCCTTGACCAGTTGTGGCACTTCCTCTGCGGGGATGGTGGAAATTACATAGTCCACCGGGCCGGGGATGGCGCTCAGGGAGGGATGGACTTCCAGTCCCAGTATGGTGCCTCCGCGGCGGTTGACCGGATACAGCTTGCCCTTGAATCCGAACTCCAGCAACTGTTGCAGGTAGCGGTAGCCCTGCTTCACGGGGTTCGGTGAAGCTCCAACGATGGCAATAGAGCGTGGGTTCAATGCGGACTCAAGGGGAATTGGTGGTTTGCTTGAAGACACCATCAAGGCGTCATTATACAACAGGTGGGGTGGCCTGAGAATGGTTCCGAGTTTTCTCGTCCGGAAGGGCAGAAAGCAAACAATCGAGGAACGTGCGCTATAGTACAGCCGACCTGGGGGGCTTGACAACGCCATGGATATAGCCACAACGTTTGCGGGTGTTTTCACAAGCTATAGTACAGCCGACCTGGGGGCTTGACAATGCCTGTGGTTTATGCTAAAAGCTATTTAAAGCTTGTGCTTATAAGAGTGTCGAATTGACTATGAGCGCTTGAAGGTCTGGTAGGCAGACACTAAGCAGTGCGAAAAGGAATAGGAGGCTGCTGCGACCTGATGTTTCAGAGGGGCTAGCTGAGTGTAGCTGTAGTTTCAGGGGTGCTGTGAATCTCTGTGTGTGGCTGGTTGCTGAGGCATAGAGTGGAGCAAATGGCAAAACCGACCCGAAGTGGTCGGTTTTTATTTTAAGGTCAATATGGATAATCCGTAAAAGGGGGAAATCATGACAAAACAGTTAAGGTACGGAAGTGTTATCGGACTGGTGCTACTGTTGATGCTGGCGATGGTGGTACTACCGGGCATGACAGGTATCGCCCAGGCAAAGCCACCAGGAGATAAAGTCCTTATCAATGTCCAATTTAAGGCTTCTGCCAACAGCGCCGCCGTTAATGCGGCTATTCAGGGCGCTGGTGGTACAGAGACTCGTGACCTGCCCCAGCTCCGCATGCGTACTATAAGCGTTTCGGCAAATGCCGCAGACAAGGTAATAGCCGCTTTATCCAAGCATGCGGATGTTGAATTAGCGGCAGAGGCAGTTAAATTGCATAAAGCAGGGGCACCTGATGACCCCGAATATGCCCAACAATGGGCACTATCTAAGACCGCCTGGGACCAAGTATATGGCACTGTGCCTGTTAATGGTTCAGCGACCATAGCAGTATTAGATACCGGTGTGGATGCTCAGCACCCAGACCTTGCAGACAGGATAGTTCAGGGACAGAGCTTTGTTGGTGGTGATGCCAACAGCGACCCGAACGGTCATGGTACTGCTCTGGCCGGCATTGCCGCCGCCAGTGTTAATAATAATATAGGTATTGCGGGTGTTGCCTACGCTGGAGCAAGCATTTCCTCAGTTCAGGTATTACAACCAGATGGCACCGGCTGGGATAGCGATGTCATTGCTGGCGTGGTCTGGGCAGCCGATAATGGCGCCAAAGTAATCTTAATGGGCTTCAGCAGCCCGGACTACTCGGAGTTTCTGCCAGATGCTCTCCAGTATGCCTGGAGCAAGGGAGTGGTGCTTGTTGCTGCTACCGGCAATGATGGTTCCACCGCGCCGAGCTACCCCTCGGGCATGCCCAATGTCCTCGGCGTTGCCGCCACCGACCAGAATGACAACATAGCGGTAAATAGCAACACCGGCAGCGCCTCCGTTGCAGCTCCCGGGCTGGGAATTTACACTACTTTGCCCGGCGGCAATTACGGCAATGCCAGTGGTACCTCGGCTGCTGCTGCTCATACCGCCGGCCTTACTGCCCTTATGATAGCGAATGGACAGAGCAACGACTATATCTATAATCAAGTCCGTGGTGCCACCGACCCGGTAGCTGGTCAGCCCTTTGGCCGCATCAATATTGCCACGGCAATGGGTGAGGCGGTAACCCCGGTTCCAACACCCACGCCTACTCCAACGCCTACGCCTACTCCTGCACCCCCGACCTACATGGTGGCGGGTAACGGAACAGTAAACGGAACAGTGAAAAATGCCAGCACGGGCACAGCAATTAGTGGTGCCCAAGTAAAGGTCACTACCAATAACAATACGTACAACATTATTACCACCACTGACGGCACATACTCGGTCGCTGTGAACTTTTCTGGCAACAGCACGGACGGGGATGTGACTGCAAGTGCTACCGGTTTCACAGAAACGACAATAGGGTATTCCGGACTTTCAAACAACGGAGCAAAGACGGTAGATTTCGCCCTGATACTTGCCATCACTCCCACCACTCCCACCACTCTAACGGTGGCATCAGCTACCGGCACATATGGAGGCACGGTGAACCTTTCGGCTACGTTGAGCCCTGCGGTGAGTGGCAAGCCCATAAGCTTCACTCTCAACGGTGTAAGCAAAGGCAGTGCCAATACTAATGCTAGCGGTGTTGCCAGCTTACCTAGTGTGAGTCTTGCGGGTAATAACGCAGGGACGTACCCAACTGGCGTAGGAGCTAGCTTTGCCGGTGACTCATCATATGGCACAAGCAGCGGGACAGCACAATTAACAGTAAACAAGGCTGACCAGACCATCAGTTGGACGACCGCACCACCGGCCAGTGCGATATACAATACCAGCTTTGATGTAGTAGCCACAGCCACCTCCGGCTTGGCAGTTGCCTACAGCAGTGATGCTCCTTTGAGCAATGTTGCAGCCCACTACACCATGAACAGTGGTATCGGCACCGGCAAGGCGAAGGTGGACCAGGCGGGTAACGATAATTACAATGCAGCACCTCAATTGACAGCCGATGTGGCTGCCGCGAAGGCTGACCAGACGATAACAGTTACCACACATGCCCCGGCGAATGCGGTATACAACACCACCTTTGATGTGGCGGCTACAGCCAGCTCCGGCTTAACGGTAGCTTACAGTGCAACCGGTGTAGCTTCTAATGTTGGAGCTACCTTTACCATGACCAGCGGTACTGGCACAGCGACTGTCCACTATAACCAGGCAGGTAACGATAACTACAATGCGGCGACCGAGGTAACCGAGACGGTTAACGCTGAGAAGGCTGACCAGACGATAACAGTTACCACACATGCCCCGGCGAATGCGGTATACAACACCACCTTTGATGTGGCGGCTACAGCCAGCTCCGGCTTAACGGTAGCTTACAGTGCAACCGGTGTAGCTTCTAATGTTGGAGCTACCTTTACCATGACCAGCGGTACTGGCACAGCGACTGTCCACTATAACCAGGCAGGTAACGATAACTACAATGCGGCGACCGAGGTAACCGAGACGGTTAACGCTGAGAAGGCTGAC
>VGOO01000079.1 GCA_016875925.1 Chloroflexota bacterium | reverse complement strand
TACCCGCCAAGACAGTTGCTCGATGGGGTCAATGTAGGGACAGGTCTTTAGACCTGTCCGCGGACAGACCTGAAGGTCTATCCCTACATACCCTGTTGAGACCGCCACATCCTTCGGCGGAAGGACAAGGGGCGAGGAGATACACGAATTTACGCTAGATTGCTCAGGCACTTAGCGCCCGCAAAGACAGAATAGGGGTATTTGTCACGACGGAAGTGTGCAGTCAATTCAGTTTGACTTGGAACGTTGGCGGGTGTTACCATGAGCGGACTTGGGCCGCTAGCTCAACTGGCAGAGCAGCTGACTCTTAATCAGCCGGTTACAGGTTCGAGTCCTGTGCGGCTCACATTGGAATTTTTCCTCGATGCCGACATTTTGCCGACATTTGGATTCATTTGGGACCTCGGTATTGGTCAGTATTTTGAGCACTTCTTTATCAAAAATCCCCTCAAAACGCTGTACTGCTAACTCCTGCAAACCGCTAACTACATGGGAGTATGTGTCCAACGTTACGGCTATGCTCCCATGTCCCAATCGTTCTTGGACTATCTTCGGATGGATTCCAGCCTTCAACATCAGCGTAGCATGTGTATGCCTGAGGTCGTGAAAACGAATGTGAGTCAAGCCAGCTTTTGCAAGAACGCGCGAGAATGTCTTAGTAACAGTGCCGGGGTCAAGCGGATTGCCATCGGAATTAGCAAATACGAGGTCAATTTCTTTAAGATTAGTCCCCATCATGATTCGTTCCATTTCCTGCTGAGCTCTGTGATGACGTAGAAGTATAGCTACAGCTGGTGATATGGCTATTGAACGTCGGCTATAAGCACTTTTAGGTTCCACCATATGGCAAAGGCCCCTCCTTTTAAGTAGTGCCTGAGATATGGACAGTGTAGCCAGATCTAGGTCTACGTCGCACCAACGAAGTCCTAACAGTTCTCCCAAGCGCATTCCCGTAAATAGTGCGGTGCAGTATAGAGCGTGGAACCGGGTACCGCGGGACCAATTTAGAAATTGTGGGACATCTTCAGGTTTAAGTGTAGCCATACTATGCCGTTTTGGATGTGGGGGGTCAACCGCATCAGCAACATTTCGTGCTAGAAAGCCCATTTTAACAGCATGATCTAGTGATTCAGATATAATGCGGTGTTGATACTGAACAGTGCGTTGGGACAAGCCGCCTTTTCCATCAATCCTGCCGTGTGCTAAAGCTGCTGCGTAATAGGATTGGAGATGCTGGGGGCGAAGCTGTGTTAGCAGAATGGATCCCAGTGAAGGGACAATGTGATTCTCAATTTCCGAACGATAACTATCCAATGTTCGCAGGGAACAATTTGTGGCAACGTAGCTAGTGCCCCAGTCGTTTAACCATTCACCTACTGTGATCTTCTTTGGTTTAATATAGCTGCCTCTCTCGATATTCACCAGAAGTTCTGCTAGTCTTCTTTCGGCATCCCTCTTTGTCCCTCTTATCGTTTCTGAATGACGTCTGCGTTTACCTGTTGCTGGATCTCTGCCAACATCGATAGTAATCTCCCAGGACCCCTTAGTTCGCTGTCTAACATACCCTTTCATTATTCCCCTCCGAGCAAAATGTAGAGTGCTTACTGCTTTGTTCTTGTCCGTTCTGCCAGGTACTCGCTAATTATATATTCAAATTTAGCGCTTCCGAGCTGGGTCTCAAGGAGAGCGAAAAACCACTTCCATCCTGCAAGCTCCAAGTCCTGCCCAGCATCCTTCGCCTCCAACAACAATGGAATCAATCCCTGAACCAATCGCTGGCTTACTTCCAATTTGGCGGCAGGCATTTGTCTTTCCGCTTCTTGCATAAGTTCATGACTCAGCACAACACGGTTAAGCCCCTTCTCCCACTTCTGCATCGCCCGTACAGTTGGAGGTTCAACATCGAATCTCTCTTTAATGCCTTTCTGAATCTCTCTCCAGCGTTTACCATTAGCCCGTTCGTCCAAGGCATAGAGTTTCACATTAGCTCTAAATCTGGCCATAATTCACACAACAGTTCGTATAGCACACTTTACATTATTTGTAAAGTTGTCATGACAAATTGACAGTAGTTCGCCAGTTTGTTACTTTGAATCATAAGTGTTATAAAATGGTGCGAACGACAATAAGTATTTACGAAACTAAATATAGCACTTAGTTCATATTCTGTCAAGAGGTAGATATGATAAGGATGAAAAAACTGCAGCAGTATGGTCAATACTCCAGGTGTCTCATTATTCCCCATGAATGGCTGATGAGACATGGTAATCCTGAGCAAGTTCTGGTCAGGATTGGTCGTCGGCGGATAGTTATTGAGATGCCTGTCAAGGAGAATATGACTGATGGCGAATATAGAAACTAAATCTATAGCCAATGAACCCCAGCGATTATGCCTGAGTGTACCCGAGGCAGCGAGATTGTTGGGCATCTCCCGCGGCCTAGGATACGAACTAGCCCAAACCGGCAAGTTGCCGATAATTCGCTTTGGTAGGCGATTGCTTGTACCGAAAGCAGCATTGGATAGGATGTTGAACCAAGGCCATGCAGTTGAGCGATAAGGATGCGCAAGTAAAAAGGCTTTGTCGGTGGATGCCCCTGCGGTTTAAGTACAAGACAAAGGGGAATGGTGTTGGTTCACACTAATCGCATACCATCTGCTTCTCAACATCAAAACACTGGTCTTCGGCAGGATATCTTACGGAGATGCTTCTTCGGCCGCATCGACGCCTTCGTTATCGAGAACCGTCAAGGGGATGGCTGGACAGCGGTACGCAAGAATGTTCCCAAGTATCTGTTAGATAACCATCTCGGTGGAAAGACGACGGTGGGCACCTATCCGGTAAGCACTGCCGGACAGACCCAGTGGCTCTGTTTCGACGTGGATGATAAAGGCGAGATGGCCAGGGGTTTTCTGCTCTGGCTACACGATTGGTTTACCCAGAAGAGGATGACATTTCTGCTCGAGGATACTGGCGGCCGAGGTTACCACGGGTGGGCGTTGTTTCTGTGTTGGATAGAGGCCGGCAAGGCGATGGCGTTGGCTAGCTTGGCCTTGACCGATTATGTCGGTAAAGCAGGGGCTCTTCCCTGCCCCGTTGAGGTATTCCCCAAACAGGCTAAGCCAGCGGATCTGGGCAATCCGGTGAGGCTGCCCTGGGGGAGGCATCGCTTCGGCAAGTGGAGCCACTTCCTCAGCCTGGACTTTGAACCCGATGATGAAAATGCTATCAGACTTATCCAGCAGAGTAGAGAGGCCATAGTATCCGACGTAGACGCCATCCTCCCACAGGCAGTAGGCAACAAGGTGGAAAAGCCGCTGCTGGTTCAGCCTGCCGAGCGCTGGGCTGAGGCAATCCCCGAGGGTAAACGGCATAATATCCTGCTCAGCCTGGCCGGCGAGCTCAAGGCAAAGGCATTCTCCCCGGAGCAGATACTGACTGAACTGAAGATGCACAATGTCCAGCGTTGCTCACCGCCACTCCCTGACAAGGAAGTCGAGGAGATCGCCAAGGCGATAGCTGTGAAAGCTATTAAGGGCAGCGGCAAGCAGCCGGAATCGGTGAAGAAGCATCTGCTGGCCAGGTTTCCTGGACTGGTCGACATCGTAGTTAACGACGGCAGCGTGAAGTACCTGACGCTAAACGAGGAGGGTCAGGCTGCGGTCATAGCCGAGATCGACCGGCAGGTAGCGGCTTTCACACCGCCTACCAAAGAGCACTTGCCCTTCTCCTTGCCCAGGGCGAAGGAGGTCTTGAGCTATATCTCTAGCGATGACGAACACGGATTATTCGCCGACCTGGTGGCTTATTTTCACAAGGCGGCGCAGCTGCCCAGTGAGATGCATTACCTGATGATCTCCTGGTGGGTGCTACATACCTATCTTTACGAAAGATTTATCTATTCACCTATGTTAGCTCTGGTGGGGATGCCGGAGAGGGGCAAGACGCGTTTGGGCCGGGCTATGATCTCGGTATCCTATCGCGGTCTGGAGACCGAAACGCTGCGTGAGTCCAACCTGTTCCGCTGGAGCCAGGACCTGGGCGCCACCATCTTTCTGGACGTCAAGGATATCTGGCGCAAGGCAGAGAGGGAGAAGTCGGAGGATATCCTGCTCAAGCGTTACGAGAAAGGCGGCAAGGTGGGACGTGTCCTGTACCCGGAGAAGGGACCGTTTCGGGATACGGTGTATTTCGACATCTACGGTCCGACCATCATCGCCAGCAACGAGTCCATCCATCACATCCTGGATACTCGCTGTTTGCCCGTTATCCTGCCCGACGCCGGGCAAAAGGTCTGGCCCGACCTTGACTTCACAGGATCCCTGGCGCTGAAGGAGCGGCTGGTAGCCTTCAGGGCGAGACACATGGCTAACGCTCTGCCTGATTACCCCAAGCCGCCGCTGGGCAGGCTGGGCGACATCCTGCAGCCGCTGGGAATAATGATGCGGCTGGTGTCGCCTGAGGAGGAGCAAACCTTTCAGGAGCTAACCAGATTATTATGGTTGGAGAGGCTTGAGGAGAAGGCGCAGTCGAAAGAAGCGCGGTTGCTGTTGGCATTGGATCAAAGCTCTGGTGCAAGCGATAGGGTTGCTGTCGGCGAGGTGGCTAAAGCCTATAACGAAGGGCTAGAGCCCAGGAGGCAGCTGAGCCCCGAAAGCATTGGCCGCCGCCTTCGCACCCTGGGCTTCAAGGGGGTGAAGCAGCCGGGTGGCATCAGGGCTATTATCGCGGAACAACAACTGCTGGCTACGCTCAAACTGCGCTGGGGGCTTGACCTGCAGGAGGATACACCAGAGTACCCCCAAAAAACCGCCCAAACTGCCCAACCGCCACCTCAGCTTCAGCCGTACGTTCAGGCAATGGTGGGCGGTTCTTTGGGCAGTTCTGATGGCAAACCGCCAAGTTTCGATAATGTTCAAGCCGACAACTTGGGCGGTATGGGCACTTCTTTGGGCGGTTGTGGTGGCGAACTGCCCAGTTCAGAGCAGATTCAGACGGGCAGTTTGGGCGGTTCTGCAGGGAGTGGCGACGGTGCTGTGGTCGACTATTTCCTGCCTGATGGCACACCGGTGATTTGCCAAGAGATGATACGGCGGTGGCAGAAGCTGGACAAGCCACAAATCAAGGTCAAACCCGGAAAGACGGTGGTTGACCTGGAGAGTTTTCTGTCAGGAGATGTCGACCTGGAATATTTAGCGCTCGTGGTGCAATCTCTAAACCGCAAAGTTGAAGCCCAGATTGACCAGAGCAAAATCCATCAAATCCTAGGTATGAGCATTGAGCAGGCAATCGATGTCTGGGCAAAGGCAGGGAAGCCGGTGATTAACCTTGGCCCAGGCGAGGACTGCTTCGGCTTAGAGAAACTGCTGAGCCACAGCGATATCCTGCCGCGGCATCTCCTGGCAATAAGAGGCTGGTTATCAGAGCATCACTATACAGTAAAGGAGGGTGACCCCATCCCTGTCTACTGAGTGCTCAGCGCTGAGTTCTAAGCTAGCGCTCACATTAGTGCTGGAGGGAATAAACATGGTCAAACACGAAATCAGTAAGAGACACCTTGAAAACGCTCGTGACCTGTCACGTCATAGGTATCCTGAGCACTCATCAGCCGAAGTAGCAGATCCTGAGACATAGTATGCCAGGCAAAAGAGATGGCAAAACGAATATGGTGAGACGTATTTCATCGAGGCGAAGACAGAAATGGTAATGCCACTTCGACCAGAGCGCGGCGGCTTTCTCCGGCCGTTCGGCTGTGGTATGTTTATCCGAGACTTCCTGTTGGGGCAGGCTTCAAAGTACTGGGAAGAGATCCCCAGCATCGACCCTGAAATCGGCGCTCCCCAGCGAGATATCCACTACTGGTACAAGCGGGCTCTGCATAGAGCTTTTGCCGAAGACGCTGTCGCCAGGGAAGAGGAGCTGCGGATCAGCAAGGGCTTACCTCCGTTGACCATTGAGAAAGCCGAAGAGAGGACAAAGGTTTACCTGGAGAGGATACCCTATAAGCTGACCAGATGCCGCTTTCACTCATTTGTGGTCTACTTCTCCAACCTGCAGAGGTTGGGTTGGGTAGAGCTTACCGGCAAAGAGGAGGGATCCCAGTTTCAAGACCATTACGCACCGGGTCCGCCGCGAAGATATTTTCGTTTGACCAAAGAAGGAAGGCAAGCGGCTGATGCTGCCTGGTCAAACCCCCTTTTCGCCCTCTACGGTGAAAGGTGGGATAGGGAGCATTTGCGACAGCTGAGGAAAAAGCACAAGTATACCACCGGTGGTAAACGGGGACGTCCCGCAAAAGCAAAGAGAACCTAGTCACTGGCTATATCAATTGTTCCAAATGAAGCCCTTGGGCATACCAGGGGCTTTTTCTTTTTGCCAGTGAAATCCACCGCAAGAGCCGAGGGGAGAGGGATTATGAAGGTTCATTTTCTTATTTTACATTAGCTCATTTTGTTACATACTGAAGCCAAACAAACGTAAAGGCGAAGGTATGAAAGCAAGCTGGAGACAGGTAGCAACAGAAGCGAAGCTATACAGCTATCAGCCCGATAGCTATGAGCTATTCGCCAACTGGCTTAATCGGCTTGGCTATCCGATGACACTGGAACAGGTCAAAGCCGAGGTCAACCGCATACGTCAAGACGGAAGGGACAAGCCAGAGAGCGGAGCAAGCTACTTTATCTGGCTGTGGCTGAACCGAGCCGAAGCACCTTAACAACTGAATAAGGCTTGAAGCCAGAACGCTTGTCTTCACCGAGAGGCAGGGCATTATAAATCCCTAGCCAGTGTGGCTGACTAGGGAAATCTAGCCTTGCCTCGAATGGAGACAAGAT
>VGOO01000078.1 GCA_016875925.1 Chloroflexota bacterium | reverse complement strand
TTATGAGCCGTGAGCTCAAGCACTTGGCCCTGGAATATGGAGTATTAGGGCTGATTGGCATAGATATTAAGGTCGAGCCGTGGACTCCGGCTGATTCCCTGTCATGGGCAAAGGTGATGGCATGGGACTTAGGGCCCAGCAACAACGGTGAGGAAAAACGCTCTACGATGTATGAGTTGGTTGGAAAAGAGATGACCGATAAATGGGCACCTCCGTGGCCATTTGGCAAAAAACCCACTATCCTCCAGATGGATGATCTCGGTATGACTGATGTTCCTCAAGCAGAGAGGATAAACGATACAATTGACGATACGAAAGTGGAGACCGCGGTCTTGCAGGACATACTACCAGATGTTGGGTTCGGTTTTGGTTCTGGTCGTGCTGTCGGCAGCAATAATTGGGTTATTGGTGGCAATACTACAAAAAGCGGTATGCCGCTATTGGCAAACGATCCCCACCTAGGTATTCAAATGCCCTCAATCTGGTATGAGGTTGGCCTGCATTGTAAGCCAACCGATGGTAGTCCTCCCTTCGATGTCACTGGCTTTGCGTTATCGTCTTCTCCGGGTGTAATTATCGGTCATAATAGCCATATTGCCTGGGGTGTAACCAATGTTAATCCTGATGTCTTCGATTTGTATCGTATAAAAGTAAACCCGGCTAATCCGCTGCAGTATGAGTGGGACGGCGCATGGCGTGATATCAAGGTTCGCCAGGAGACCATAAACTTTGGTGATGGGCAAAGCCCTGTTACCATTCAGGTCCGCGAAACCCATCTCGGGCCTATAATTAACGACAACAAGGTGGATAAGGAAACTGGGGAAATACAAGGTTTCAATAATAAAGACCCTATGGCATTGCATTGGACAGCTCTGGAAAGCGGAACCATACTCAAAGCGGTTACAGGACTTAATGAGGCGACTAACTGGGAAGAATTCCGCGAGGCATTGAAGTATTGGGATGTACCATCACAAAATTTTGTTTATGCCGATGTGAAAGGCAATGTTGGTTATCAGACGCCTGGGCGTATTCCCATTCGCGCCAAACATCACAGCGGGCTTCTGCCTGTTCCTGGATGGACAAATGAATTTGAATGGCAGGGATTTATACCTTTTGATAAGTTGCCAACTGCTTTCAATCCCAAGCGTGGATATGTTGCCACTGCTAATCAGGCAGTTGTTCCCTTGGACTACTACGATGAGCTGGAAAGAGAATTGGGGGAAGGGAAAAACTACACTATCAGCCAGGATTGGGACTACGGTTATCGGGGCCAGCGAATTGCTGAGCTATTGGAAAAGCTGGCACCGCATAGTATTGAGACTCTCCAGCTGCTTCAAGGCGATAACAAGCTATTAAGTGCCGAGGAAATAATGCCCTATCTTGCCCGATTGCACTTCAATGAGCCTGAGCTTAATGAGGCTCGCGATTGGCTGATGAAGTGGGACTGTCAGTTTGATATGGATAGTTCGCAAGCTGTGTTGTATGCTTGGTTCTGGATGCGCCTGGCGAATAACCTTTTTGGCGATCAGCTTCCGGCACAGATCAAGCTGGAGGGTTGGCCTAGAGAGATGTGGGCTACGTATCTCCTTATGGAACAGCCAGATGATGTCTGGTGGGACGATGTCAATACCAAGGATGTGGTTGAGACCAGAGATGACATCTTAGTGTGTTCATTCAGAGAGGGTTACAATAACGCTGTGGCAACTTTGGGTAATGACCGTAGCAGATGGAAGTGGGGCAACCTGCACACGTCTACATTTGTCAGTAATCCTTTGGGGAGAAGCGGCGTTAGCCTTATTGAGGAGATGGTAAACCGGGGCCCATACCCCACTGGTGGCTGCACTGGCACTGTGAACAACACTCGGTGGACAGTGCACTCTGGCAGCTTTGCTGTGGATCATCTCCCATCAATGCGTATGATTATCGACTTGGGAGACTTGACACGCAGTGTGACAATTCACACAACCGGTCAAAGCGGACATTCCTATAGTAAGCACTATGATGATATGATTGAATTGTGGCGCAATATTAAATATCATCCCATGCTCTGGACACGCGAACAGGTTGAGAATGCTGCTGTCAATAAACTGATACTGAAACCTGCAAAGTAGATTTAGCGACGGTCTGTAATATTATCTATCGCGCTGGCATCTATGCTGGTAGCACTTAATGTTTGCGAGTGCAGTGTTTGAAATTGTATTGACAATAGACTTAGGTTTAGTATAAAATCTTCTATTGTTGTTTTGTGCTTCTATCTTACATAAAGTAAGTTATTAGAAGAAAATCGATGCCTGCCAACAAATACATCTACCGAAGGTGACTCCGGGTTAAGTTACTGGCGCCTGTACAGTAACTCTGGAGTCACTATCCAAAGAGTCCTGCCTTTTCCTGTGTTTGTCGTCTGTCGATAGTCGTTTCTATTATTCGGCATCTTAACTTTAAAGGAGGGAGTTCATGAAGAGATTTCAATCAATCTGGTTAGTGGTCTGCGCAATCCTGCTGGCATCCGCAATGTTGGTTGGTTCCTGTGCTGCACCAGCCCCAACCGAAACTATCAAGCTCACGTACAGCAACTTCTTCCCCCCAACTAATCTGCATTCTATATTGGCTGAGCGGTTTTGTGCGGAGGTGAAGGAACGTACTAAAGGAAGAGTGGAGATCACTTATTATGCCGGCGGTACGTTGACTCCGGCACCCGGTATATATGATGGGGTAGTCAAAGGTATTTCTGACATCGGTATGTCTTGTCCATCGTACACTATGGGCAGATTCCCTGCCAGCGAGATAATTGACTTGCCTCATGCCTATCCTAATGGCTGGGTGGCTACCAAGGTGACTAACGACTTCTATCAAGAATTCAAGCCAGCGGAATATGATGATGTGCATGTACTTTATTTCCATGCCCATGGTCCTGGTGTGGTCTTCACTACCAAGAAGCAGGTACGTAAATTGGAAGACCTGCAAGGGTTGCTTATAAGGGGCACAGGCGTGGGGGTAAAGATAATGGATGTTCTCGGGGCTAAGGGCGTTGGCAAGCCTCAAGGTGAAGCCTATGAGCTTATGTCTAAAGGCTCCGTCGATGGCAGCTTTGCTCCTCGAGAAGTGCTTAAGGGCTGGAAACAGGCCGAAGTGGTGAAATATGTTACCACATGTTATGACGTAGGGAACACAACTGCTATGTTCGTGGTCATAAACAAGGCTAAGTGGGATGGCCTGCCCAGCGACGTAAAGAAGGTTTTCACTGAGGTAAGCCAGGAATGGATAGAGAAGCACGGTAAAGCTTGGACTTATACTGATAAGTCGGGAACCGACTATTTTCTAAGTTTTGAGGGCAGGGAATTGATCCAGTTACCTGAGGACGAGATGGCGAGGTGGGTAAAGGGTACTCAACCGCTGATAGACACCTATATAGCGGAAAAGACAGCCAAGGGTCTGCCTGCGGCCGATTACGAGAAATACTTAGCCAAGCGGGTGAAGTATTGGTCCGAAAAGTCACCATCAGAAGAATCTTGCGTCGAGTGGGCCAAACAAGAACAGTTGGACAAATAAATAAAAGATTAGATAAATCCTGGCGAGTAAGCTGGACTTTCGGGGGTGTCTGAAGGCGCGATGATTTTCGGACACCCCCGAAAATGGTTTATGAGATGTTAAGCAAGCTAGATAGATTTGAGCGTGTCGTAGATGCTTTGAGTCACTGGCTGAATTGGATTGCCGGTGTAGCCATTGCGCTTATGCTGGCCCTGATAGCTGTTGACATAATCGGCGCAAAGCTTTTTCGCTGGCCTGTGCCTGGCGGCATTGATATTGTTGGCCTTCTCGGTGTAGTGGCAATCGGTTTTGCTATAGCACGTACACAGGCTCTGCGCGGGCATATTGAGGTAGAGTTTTTTGAAACAAAGATTCCCCAGAAAATCAGAAACTTTGTTGACGCAGTGATTTATGCTCTAGGGATGTTACTGTTCGTCCTGCTTACTTGGAAAACCTGTGAATATGGATACACGCTCCAGTCTAAGGGAGAGGTTTCAATGACACAGGGAATACCGTTATATCCCTTTGTCTACGGGATGGCATTTTGTTATCTCACAGTTTTTTTGGTTTTGCTAGTGCAATGCATTCGGGTGGTTTACAGGATAAATAAATGAGTCCAGTTGTCATCGGTGTAATCGGAGTTGTTGTCCTAATATTGTTTTTCCTACTCCGCATGCCTGTTGGCTTTGCTATGGCCTTTGTTGGGCTGCTTGGCTTCAGCTACCTGGTTTCACCGAACGCGGGGCTCGATATTCTCGTTAGGGACATGTTTTACACCTTCTCATCCTATTCTCTTTCCGTTATTCCGATGTTTGTGTTCATGGGCTGCATCGCATCTGGTGCAGGCATGAGTAAGAGGCTATATGATGCTGGTTATTTGATGCTGGGACGGCTGCGTGGTGGCTTGGCTATGGCTACCATCGCAGGGTGCGCTGGTTTTGCTGCTATCTGCGGGTCAACCAATGCTTGTGCTGCTGCCATGGGGAAAGTATCTCTGCCTGAAATGAAGAGATACGACTATGATGACTCTTTGGCTTCAGGGACCGTGGCCGCTGCTGGGAGTTTAGGCATACTAATTCCGCCCAGCACCATTTTTCTGGTGTATGGCATTATGACCGAGCAATCAATCGGGAAGCTTTTTATAGCTGGCGTCTTCCCTGGGTTAATCTTAGCAGGTCTTTTTGTGTCTGCGGTTGTTATAGTTTGTGCTCGCAATCCCTCGCTCGCTCCAATTGGAGCGACAGCAAGCTGGAAGGAGAAACTGGATGGCGTCTCCGGAATCGGTGAGATGCTGGTGTTATTTCTGCTGGTGATAACCGGGCTTTTTCTGGGATGGTTTAGCCCAACCCAAGCTGGTGGGGCTGGTGCTGCTGGAGCTTTGCTCATCGGCTTGATCAGGCGACAGTTAACGTGGGGTGGATTCCTCACTGCAGTGAAAGATACCTTGCGTATAACCTGCATGATTATGGTTATTGTTGCTGGCGCCACTGTTTTTGGACACTTTATGGCCGTTTCCAAAATCCCGCTTATACTGGCTGATTGGGTAAGTGCCTTGCCCTTGCCTGCCATGGCCGTGATGGCTATCATTGTATTTATCTATTTGGTTGGTGGCTGTTTCATGGATTCACTGGCCATGATTACACTGACAATTCCTATCTTTTATCCAGCGATCGTAGCTCTTGGCTTTGACCCGATATGGTTTGGCGTGATAATCGTCTTGATAGTGGAGATGGGGGTCGTTACGCCGCCTGTCGGGATAAATGTATATGTGGTCAAGGGCATTGCCAGGGACGTTCCCATAGCAACGATTTTTAAAGGGGTACTGCCGTTCCTTATAGCCGAGCTGATAATGGTTGGCATATTGATGGCGTTCCCAAAGATAGCTACTTTCTTACCCAGCCTTACGACGTATTAGGTATGGTCATGTTTTTGTCCCCACCGGAGATAGGGTACCAATGACTACGATTTCAGAAATGCTGTCCAAAAACGCTCAGTTGTATCCTGATGATACAGCGCTCATAGAGCTCAGGCCGAGCACGGGATTGAGAAGAGAAGTTACCTGGAAAGAGCTGGATGAAAACGCAAATCGAGTTGCCAATGCGCTGATGGACCAAGGCATTGGTAAAGGCGACAGAGTCATACACTGGATGATGAACTCCATTAAATGGCTAGAGGCCTATTTTGGTGTAATCAGGACCGGCGCCTGGGCTGTGCCTTTAAACTTTAGATTCACTAGCAAGGACTTCAAGTATTGCGCTGACATCGCAGAAGCCAAGGCAATGATATTAGGCGAAGAGTTTGCTGAGAGGGTTAAAGAGGTTTGTGAACAACTGTCAACGATCCAATACTACGTTTTTGTGGGTGGACATGTGCCGGCAGGGATGCGAAGCTATGATGAAATGGTAAATGGTTCACCAAAATCTCCCGCAGACATTCGAGTAGGTGAAGATGATGAGTGTGGTTTGTATTTCACATCTGGAACTACAGGGACACCAAAGCCTATACTCCTGACGCATAGAAATATGAAATGTGCGGCTATAACTGAGCAAGCACACCACTACCAGACACGGGAGGACAACTTTGTACTCATTCCACCCTTGTATCACGCAGGTGCCAAGATGCATTGGTTCGGTAGTCTACTTGTGGGTGGCAAGGCAACGATTCTGACGGAGGTCAGCCCGCACAATGTGTTTGAGGCCGTACACAACGAAAGGGGTACAATTGTGTGGCTCTTGGTGCCATGGGCTCATGATATTTTGGTGGCCATGGATAATGGTGAACTTGGGAAAGAGGACTACGACCTTAGCTGTTGGCGACTGATGCACATTGGGGCACAGCCTGTGCCTCCAGCGCTAGTTCAGCGTTGGAAAAAGTATTTCCCGAGCATGCAGTACGACACCAACTATGGGCTTACTGAAGCTACAGGTCCAGGCTGTGTTCATCTTGGCATTGAGAATGAACACAAGGTTGGTGCCATTGGCAAGGCTGGGGTTGGCTGGGGGGCCCGCATCGTTGACGAGAATGGCATGGACGTGGCCAAGGGCGAGGTGGGTGAGCTGACTGTGAAGGGTTGTGGAGTGATGAAGGAATACTACAAGAATACAGATGAGACTGCGAAGACGCTAAAGGCTGGCTGGTTATATACAGGCGATATAGCGCGAGAAGATGAAGATGGATTCATCTATCTTGTTGACAGGAAAAAGGACATAATCATCACTGGTGGTGAGAATATTTATCCTGTCGAAGTGGAAGAGGTACTGCATTTTCATCCGAAGATATACGACGTAGCTGTTATCGGTGTCCCGGATGAAAGATTGGGAGAGATAGTTGCTGTTGTTATCGACACTAAGCCTGGAGAGATTCTGACTGAAGACGAAGTGTTCTCCTTTTGTGAGCAAAACCTAGCCAAGTACAAGAGGCCAAGGCGAATCATCTTTGACAAAGTGCCACGGAGTCCCACCGGCAAGATAGAGAAACCAGGATTGAGACGAAAATACAGCGTGGCTTGACACCTAGAATAGTTTGAGATACAGTTATATTCCGCGTCGAAATGATATTTCTAGCGTTTAGCGAAGCCCTGTCAACAGACAGGGCTCTTACTATGAGGGAGGTTGCGAACTCATGAAAAAGCTTCGAATTGTTTGTGGTATC
>VGOO01000077.1 GCA_016875925.1 Chloroflexota bacterium | reverse complement strand
GGCCCTGAATAGGTGCCAGCGGTGCGCTAGTCCACGTGGCTCCAGCACCAGGAACAGGATAATCACCAGGCCGAAGACCATGGGTGCTATACCGCTAGTAAAACCTGCCGGTATAGCTGGAAAGGCTCTTTCCAAACCCGGTGAGATATACATTATTCCCTGTTGCAGTAGCCGGATGAAAATTACTCCCAGAATAGGACCGATGGTAGTTCCTAGTCCGCCGATGATCACCATGCCTATATAAAGTATGGAATCGGTAAGTGTGAAATTCTCAGCGTTCACGAAGCCAGACCAGTGAGCGAACAATGCCCCAGCAATTCCGGCCAAAAAACAGCCGATGAAGAAGGCAAGCAGCTTGTAGTAGAGCAGGTTAATGCCCATGACCTCGGCTGCCAAGTCGTTATCCCTGATAGCCACGAAAGCTCTGCCTACCCTGCCCCGTGCCAGGTTCTTGGCAAGCAAAACGCATAGCGCCGTTACTGTCATGATGAGGTAGAACCGGCTAGCTTCGCTCTTGAATATCAGCCCTCCGATTGAAGCTGATGGTACACTCAGACCAACAAAGCCGCCTGTTACTGACCAGTGGTTGATAATCCAGATGATGATGAATTGGGCTGCGATGGTGGTGATTGCCAGGTAGAAGCCCTTAACACGTACCGATGGCAGACCAAAAATCAGTCCTATCAGCCCTGCCATGATTCCTGAGCATAGGAGTGCCAGCAAAAAGGGAACGCCCAGTTTGCCTGTCAGGACAGCAGTGGTATAGGCGCCCACAGCGATGAAGCCAGCATGGCCTACGGATAACTGCCCACAGTATCCTACCAACAAGTTCAGTCCCAGGGCAGCAATGATGGTGATGCCGATGAGGTTAGATACGCCCAGCCAGTACTTGTTTAGGTACAGTGGCATGGTGAACAGGACAACTAGCAGCGCCAGGAACAGCACCCAGTGTGTCCTGGTGCGTAGCACTGCCATGTCCCGGGCATAGTCGAAATTACGCGTACCGCAGGGTAAGTCCATTCCCTATATCCTCTCTATCCGTTCCTCGCCAAATAGACCGTACGGCTTAAAGACCATGACAACTATGATGATAATGAAGGGTATAATGTCCTTGATTCCTGAGCCGATAATTTTGGTGAGATAGCCGCCGCCCAGGTTCTCACATAGTCCTATTATCGGGCCAGCCACCATGCAGCCGATAAATGAATCCAGGCCTCCCAGTATCACCACCGAGAACGATTTCAGACCGGTATCAACCAAACCGTGTGTAATGCCACCGATGCTGGATATTAGAATCCCGCCGATAGCAGCTACTATACAAGCGAAAATCCATGACATAGAAAAAACACTGGTTACGGGAATGGCACAGGCTTGAACTGCTAGCTGGTCATCAGCGGTTGCCCTCATGGCGATGCCCATCTTGTGATATTTGAAGAATAGGGACAAGAGGCCGAAAAGGACTAAGGATATCACTGCCGCCCAGACATATTCCTGGGATACTATCGCCGGACCAATACGGATAGGGTCTTGAGGGAAGAGTCTGGGCAGAGCGGCCACGCTAACAGGCCAGATAAATGTAACCAGCCCCTCCAGGAAGTATCCAACGCCTAATGTCACTGTGATTAAAGACAGAATCGGCTGGGCAATCAGCGGTCTCAATGTCAACCTCTCAATTATCCACCCTAGAAATATTGCAAAGATGATAGTCAAGGGCAGGCCAACCCAGTAGGGCAGTTTAGCCTGTACCAGCATTCCGTAGGTAAACCATGAGGAGACGAGCACCAGTTGCCCCAGCGCCAGGTTGGCTACGCTGCTGGACTTCCACACTAGCGCAAAACCCAGCGCAATAAGCGCATAGACCATGCCTACGGCTATCCCGGTAATCACATATTGCAGCAGCTCAGCCATTTCCGATGCTCCTGACCTGTATGGTAGTAGCCACCACGCCTTTTCTGCCATCGCGATAGGTCACTGGCGCTTCTACGGTTACACTATCGTTGTTGCCGTACATGGCATCGATTAAGTCCTTATAGCGGCCTTCCATGAACTCGCGCCTAAGCTTTCGAGTGCGGGTAAGCTCGGCTTCGTCAGGGTCGAACTCCTTGTGCAGCAGAACGAACTTCTTGACCCTGGCGCCCTCAGGCAGGTAGCTATTTACCCGCACCAAGTCTTTCTGAATCAAATCAGCCACCTCCTCTTTTTGTGACAGGTCAACAAAGGTAGTGTAAGGGATGCTATTACGTTCTGCCCATTTCCCTACCATGGCGAAATCGATGTTTACCATGGCCGATACAAAGTCTCTATCCTTGCCGCCGACCACCATGGCGTCCTTGATATATGAACTGAACCTGAGTCTGCCTTCGATATACTGCGGTGCGTATTTCACACCTGAAGCTAGCTCTCCCATGTGCTCCAGCCTGTCCATGAAGATGAGGTGCCCCTCATCATTGATGTTGACCGCATCGCCAGTGCGACACCAACCATCCATCTTAGCTGCCGCTGTTTTTTCTGGCTCGTTATGGTATTCGCTGAAAGTGCAGTCGCTTCTGACCAGCAGTTCACGCTCATCGCTCACCCTGACTTCCACACCAGGTGCCGGCCTCCCCACGCTGTTGAAGTCTATTTCGCCCCTGCTATGGGAAGAGATAAAGCCGGCCTCGGTGCTGGCATAAGTCTGCCTCAGTTCAATGCCTACAGCATGGATTAGCCTGAAGGTATCCAGGCTTAAGACTGAGCTACCAGTGACGGCGAAGCGAACGTTGCTCAATCCAAGCTTATCCTTGAGCGGCCTCAAGAGGAAGAGATATGCCAAGCCATGCATGACCTGCCAGAACCAGCTTGGCCTCTCGTCCTGGAAGCTGAGGTCAGCTATCTTGTGCCCGACCGGGACGAACAGTTGGTATACAAAGCGCTTTAGAGGATTGGCATCGGTTATCTTCACTTGGATGTCGCTCACCAAGCTCTCCCACTGCCTGGGACCATAGATGGCGAAGTCGGGGCCTATCTCCCGGGTATCCTCGGCGATGGTCTCCGGTTCTTCAGGGAAGTTTAGCCTGGCTCCGGTAAGCAGGTGAGGGATGGTAGCAAAGTAGCTATCACCCACCCAGGCGGCGGGGAAGTTGGACACCAGGTCGTCTTCCTCATCCAGAGGATAACGACTGACAAACCCTTGTGCCGTGGTAATCAGTGCTCGGTGGGTAAGCCGGGCACCCTTGGGCAGGCCAGTGGTGCCAGATGTATAGTAGATAAAGGCGATGTCATTTCCTTTGCCCTTCGCCAGGTTACGTTCAAATAGCTCGGCATGGGTTTTTTCGTATCCTTTGCCAAGCTTTGTCACTTCAGCGAAGCTGATAAGGATGGGGTCATCATAATTCTTCAGCCCCTTGGGGTCCCAGTAGATTACCTTTTTCAGGTTGGGCAACTCGTCTTTAATTTCCAGAAACTTATCGGCCTGCTCCTGGTCATTGACCACGGCAAACATGGCGCCGGAATGCGTGGCCACATATTTCACCTCGGAGGGGATGGAATCGACGAAGATGCCGGTAGCGATGCCTCCTGCCGCCTGGGTGGCGAACTCTGCCCAGAACCACTCCGGCTCGTTGTCGCCGATGATGCAGACTACATTGCCTGGCTTCAAGCCCAGGCTTATCAAACCCAGCGAGAAATATTTCATATTATGGTAGTAGTCCTGCCAGGTATAGGTCTGCCAGATGCCACGGCTTTTCAGGCACATGGCTGTTTTCTGGCCGAACCTCTCACAGTTCAGCCTGATTAGCTGAGGCAGTGTCTCTACAGTCGCCATATAGTGTTTTTATACCCTCGGGTTCGCCTTAATAAAAAGTAAGGAGCCTCCCACCTGGGAGGCTCCTTTTGTTTTCTATATTCTTTCCCTGCTCTTGGTTAGTCAGATGCTCTCCCAGGCGTCAGCCAGGGCTTGGTAAAGGTGAAGACGAAAAAGAAGAAGCTGAAACTTGCCTGGTTACTCATCTCGACCCTCATTTGTCCAGATAGTACCATAGCTACAAAACAGTTGTCAACAGGTATAGCCTTCACGGTTACCGTCAAAGAAGAGGTGCGGCTATTCTCAACGTATTTATGGTATCATCTACCTGCCGACAACACTTGAATCTAGCCTGGAGCAATAGCCATGAGACGACATACCACCATTTTTATCCTGGCCGCTGTATTCATCGCCACGTCAGTGTTGCTGTACCTCTTCCATTTCCTGATATTCAAAGACCCGCATCACATATTTATCTACATGCTTGGTGACCTGGCCTTTTTACCGCTGGAGGTTTTCCTGGTAGTGGTTGTGATAGAGCGTATCCTGGCGCATCGGGAGCAACAGGCCACCTTGAAGAAACTGAACATGGTAATCGGCGCTTTCTTTAGCGAGGTGGGGAATGAACTGCTAGGGCGACTGCTGGGATGTTTTGAAAAGACCGGGGAAATTTGCCAGTGTCTTGCGGTCAAAGGCAGTTGGAGTCATGCTGATTTCAACAGGGCAATTACATGGGCACATGGTTTCGAAGGAAGCCCTGATGTCACCAGGATAGACTTGCAAAGCCTGAGGATGTTTCTGATACAGAAGCGGCAGTTTCTGCTGGCCCTGCTGGAAAACCCCAATCTCCTTGAACACGAACGCTTCACCGACTTATTGTGGGCTGTCTTCCACCTGTCCGAAGAGCTGGAACTGAGGCCCTCGGTGAATGATTTGCCTGCAGCTGACCTCCGCCATATCAGCGGAGACATTAAGCGGGTTTATCATCTCCTGGTTGCTGAGTGGCTATACTATGTGGAGCACTTGAAAGCGAAATACCCCTTTCTGTTTTCGCTAGTGGCGCGAACCCATCCTTTTCAAGAGCATCCTTCGCCCGTCGTTAATTAGCCATTTAGTGTTTGACACCTACACCCGATTTCCCTAATAATTTTAGCCTGCATGTTCAAAGCAGTTTTTTTCGATTTTTACAACACATTGGCCACCCATGACCCGCCACGTGAACAAACTTATGTTGACGTCTGTGCCGAGTTGGGCATAAGGGTAGAGGCCAAAGCCCTGTTCAAATCGTTGCCAGCGGCTGATATGTACTGGCGCGATGAAAATACCCGCAGGGCTCTAGACCAGCGCTCGCCCGAAGAGAAGCTGGGATTCTATACCGAGTATGCCTACAGAATCCTAACCGGCGCCGGTGCCGATGTCACCCGCGATGTGGCACTTCAGGTGCTGGCCAAGCTCCAGAAGTTCAAGTGGACCTATAAGGCATTTGATGATTCCTTGCCCGCTTTGAAGGAGCTTAAGAAGCGAGGTTTGATACTGGGCCTGATATCGAATGTGGTACAGGATATGGAATCAGTTTACGAGGAGCTGGGATTAAGACAATACCTCGACTTTAAGGTAACCTCTGCCGATGTCGGCTGCGATAAGCCCCGGCCAGAGATATTCCAAGCTGCTCTGAATAAAGCCGGAGCGAAACCAGAAGAAGCTATACACGTGGGAGACCAATATGAGCTGGACATCGCTGGCGCACAGGGTGTGGGCATAACAGCCCTGCTTATCGACCGCAACAACCACTTCACAGAAATCAGCGATTGCCCCCGCATCCAAAGCCTGACTGAAATCAGTAACTACATCTGATGCCAGTCTCCAGTCAATAGTCGGCAGTCCAATGGCAACGGGCGTGAGGCAACAGGCAACAGTCTTCTTGCATCTTGTACCTTGCTTCTCGCTTCTTGCATCTGGTGATGGGGTTGTGTGGAGAGGGCTATCTCAACATCGCCACGTAGCTATCCAGCGGCACGCCCAGCGAAGCAGCTACCGGACGGCACTTGGCCCTCAGACAATAAAACACCCTTCCTTCAGCCGGTAGCTCAGACAAAGTCTCCCAGTAGCCCATGCCTTTGGCAAACACCAGGTCAGAAGCGGCGAATTCACCTTTGAACTCTTCCGAGGCTACAGAAAAATCTATCCCCGGCGTAGCAGTGCCTGTGGTCATCACTTCCCCAACATCGGCCTCAACGTCGGCACGCTTCATGTCATCCAGAGTGATATCGTTCTGCACTGGCGCCTCTTTTATTACATAGATTACGCGAGCAAAATGCCGCAGGTAATGGAGCAAGGGCAAATCGAAGAACACCTCGCCAGCGTTATCAGCCAGGTAGAGCATCTTTTGGGCATGTTTCAGCTTAGCTTCAAACTTGTCAGAATTATCAATGACAAACTCTATCCGCCTCTTCATATCAGCCTTCACCGACTCGAGTGGCTTGAAGAAATCTATGGCGTTGCCCAATGCTGCCAGCTTGAGCAAACCTTTGAAGCCGTCACGATGGTTTTGTATAGCTTCGCGAAAGAGTTCCCGTGCCATGGCGATTTCCTTGTCCTTCATCTCACGGTAGGGGTCGGGATTGCCCGTAACCTTCTTGACCACATCGTGAATTTTGGTAGCGATGACAATGGTAATTGCGTCAAGCGAGAAATGCTTCCCGATGACTTCCAGGCCCTTCTCTTTGGCTTTAGCCCGCACTGGCTCATGGTCAGTGGCCAGTTCGGTTGCTTGGCATACCAGCCGCTGCAGACAGTCGCGACATTCAGGAGAAGCTTTCATTATTTGTTACCACAAGCCATCCCCCACACTGTCACCCTGGCAATCTCAGCGCCTACATCAACTTAAGCGCCGCATCCACAATGCGCTTGGTATTGGGCAACACTTCATTCTCAAGCTCGCGGGAATACGGGATAGTCTCCTCGGTGCACACCCGTCCATACTTCATCTTGATTTCCGCCTCGGCCACTATGGCTGCCAGTTCGCCAGAAAGGCCGAAAGCCTCATAATCTTCATCTACCACCAGCAACCGACCGCTCCTGGCTACCATTTGGCATACTGCATCCTTGTCTAGCGGTGTCACTGTCCTCAGGTCCAACACGCCAGCGGAGATTCCCTTTCTTTCGAGCTCTTTGGCTGCCTCCATGCACCTGTGGACTCCAACAGCCAGGCTCACCAGAGTGATGTCATTGCCTTCTCGGCATACAGCAGCCTTTCCCAACGGCAGCGGCTTCCACTTATCTGGCACCGGGCCGCTGGCTCCGTCCTTTGGCACGTCGAATTGCACTGTCTTGCGGCTGCCACCGCCCAGGTAGTCCAGCCAGTAATCTGCCAGCAGCTTATGCTCCATATAGACCACCGGCCCTTCGTCTTCGATAGCTGATAGCAGCAGCCCACCGGCATCGGCAGGATTGGAAGGTACTACCACGGTCAAGCCGG
>VGOO01000076.1 GCA_016875925.1 Chloroflexota bacterium | reverse complement strand
CTTTCCGGCAAATATCGGCGAGTTCTTCAAGGGTGGGGCTGCCGGGACCGTTTACTTTGTTGACCCCAAGGAGAAACTGGTTGCGGTTTTTATGGTAAGTGCTCCAGACCTCAGGTTATATTACCGGAGTCTGATAAAGCAAATGATTTATCAGGCCATCGCCGACTAGTCAGAGGATTTCAAACAAGGCTAAGCTGATTCAGCATGAAGTGGAAGAAGGTTCCCCCTGAACTAAGCGAGCTACTGGAGAGAACCATGCTCTCCTTCGACTGCCAGAAGAAGTTTATGTTCGGCGCGCCAACCTATTTCGTGAACAACAACATGTTCGTGGGCATTCACCAGGACACCATTATTTTGCGGCTGTCTGAAAAGGACAGGGAGGAGATATTATCCACTAATGACGAGGTTACCCCCTTCGAACCGATGGAAGGCAGGGTAATGAAGGAATACATTGCCCTGCCCGAATCCGTCTATGGCAACCCCGAAGATTTCAGGAAGTGGCTCAACCGCTCTTATCGGTATGCCTTGTCACTGAAACCCAAGCCAGCCAAACCACCCAAGAGCAGCAAGAAGCGGGCATAGTCGACTACTTGAATATACCTTCGATTCCCCTGTAAGTGCCTTTGGCACGGCGGCGGATGGCACCCACTTCAATCCGGCTGTTTTTGTCGTCAACAAGATAGATTATTCGGAAAGTTCCCACCCTTACGCGGTAGATATCGTCAATGAGCTTTTCACATCCCCGTGGTCTTGGGTCCTTTGCCAGCGCCCGAAGCTTGGCTACGACTCGCTGGTAGTCGGCTTCCCGCAAACTATCCAGCTCGCGTTGCACCCTTTTGTTGCGGAGCCTAACCTCGAACTCTGGCCGCTCTTTGGCGCTCATACTCTTCCAGGCTGACCGCTTCTTCCTCAGGTGCCAAAAGCGCCTCTCTCATAGCTAGCAAGTCCTCAAGGTCTTCAATCTTTGTAACCAGCGCTTCGTATTCGTCATATCTGGCCAGTACAGCCTTTGGCTTTCCATATTGCGTGACATAGAGAGGCACACCGCGTTCTTCCAGCTCTGCCATGAGCACACCAAGCTGCGTTTTCAATTCACTTACGGTTATTATGCGAGTGGACATAGCATTGGCCTCCGCCTGGTTTTAACACTATTGTACGAAACTTAGTACGAAACTTCAACCAATTGTCTGTATACCTGCGAGGGGAATGGGGGAGTCACTTCCGTCTGCAATGGACTATTCTGGCTACCTGCGGGTTTTCCAGGTATTCCCAGCCTCCCTGGACACCATGGCTCAACGCAGCTACCTCGATGTGGAGCATGGCGATACCTGCATCGAGGCGGCGGGAGACGACCAGGTCAACAGGAAATCCGGTAACAGAAACCGTTATGCTATCAGGCTCGACATGAAAGCTCCAGGGCTGGCGATTCATGGCTGAAGGCGCCAGCCTTGCCGCTTCCAGCGCCGCTCTAATCCACCGGGGCCACTTTGCCTCCTCAAGCCCGCTGACCATCCGGGACAACGGCTTACGCCGGTGGCTGAGTCCGAAACGGCACATGGCTCTCTCCTCGAGTGTTACAGCCGGCGCGGCATAGCCTACGGGTGTCACTGCCAGCACCCTCTCGTTTCCCCTGGTGCCCACCAGAGACGCTGCCACATCGGGACGGAAGAAACCGCCCACCCAGCAGGTGGCCAAGCCCATCGCCGCAGCTTCGAGGATGATGCCTTCGCCCAGGTAGCCCACCTGCTCCTGGACGTTGGGGCAGTCCATGTCTCCGACAAAGGCGATGAAAGCCCTGGCATCCTTGACCCTGCCATAAGAGCCAATTAGACCCCTGAAGACTTCGTCCGTGGAGCCTTTCACCAACACTGCTCTGGCGCTAGGAAAAGGCCGAAATTCAGCGCATAACTGCCGCATCTGTTCCAGCAAATCCGGCTCGACAGGGCGGTTAAAGTCATAGGAGCGCTGGGAGCGGCGAGCGGAGATGGCACGGTACCATTTTGAATAGTCGGTTTGCATAGCTATAGATTATACCGTGTTTAGAAAATTCGAATTTCCGGTATTGTTTAGGAATTGGTGCTTGGGATTTCAAATTTAGGCGCGGCAGGTAGGGTGAAGTAGAAGGTGCTCCCTTTGCCAACTTTGCTTTCGGCCCAGGCTTTGCCGCCATGCAGCTCCACAAGCTGTTTCACCAGCGCCAATCCTATGCCGGCGCCGCCGTGACCCCTCTGCCTTGACCTGTCTGCCTTATAGAAATGGCCGAATACAAAAGGCAGGTCCTCAGGCGCAACGCCGCTGCCCGTGTCCGAGACAGATACTGCTACCCATCCCTGCTTATCCAGGCAGGCACTGATTTTAATACTGCCACCAGCGGGAGTATGCCTGATAGCATTATCCATGAGGTTGTGCAATACCTGCCGAATCCTGTCCTTGTCGATAAACACCTGCGGCAACCTGTCCGACAATTCTGCGCTAACAGATACCTTCTTTTCCCGGCAGCGACTCTGGATGCCGGATATCTCGGCAGCAATCAACTCGCCGAGCTCCGCAGCTTTCTGGTGCAGCTTAAGCTGGCCAGCTTCTGCCAGTGAAAGCTCTCTCAGATCCGTGACCAGGCGGGAGAGCAATACGGTCTCGTCATACACCGAGGCAATTTGCTCCGGCGTGGGCGATATCACGCCATCAAGCCAGGCCTCCATATTCCCCTGGATGATGCTCAGTGGATTGCGCAACTCGTGGGCAATATCGGCAAGCAACTGCCGTCGGCCCTTCTCCTTCTTCTCCAACTGCTCTGCCATACTGTTAAAGGCCGCCGACACTTCGCCAATTTCATCGTCCGTTTTAGCCGTCACCCGTTGTGAGAAATCGCCGGTGGCTATCTTCTTCGCAGAGAAGGACAGTTGCCGCATTGGGCCGGAGATAAGCCGGCCGAAAAGCAGCCCCAGTGCAATAGCAGCAATCACAGCTACAGTTACCGCCAGCCACAGCGAGTCACGGAAGGCGTCGAGGAACGCCTGCTCCTGAGTGCCCATGGCGAATACCACCTCCTGAGGATGGCTACCACATGTACTGCAGCCTTGCTGGCAATACATGATGAATTCGCTGCGCACCGTATGATTAACCCAAAGAGCTATCACTCCCACGCTTATCAAAGCAATACCCACAAACAGAAGCGATAGTTTCACCGATAAGCTGCGTATCACCTTGCCTCCAGCTTGTAGCCCACTCCCCGGACTGTGACCAGCGGATTGACAGAGTCCGGCGCTGCCTTTGATATCTTCTGCCTGATGTTCTTGATATGGGCATCCATGGTGCGTTCATAGCCTTCATAGGATTCGCCAAAGGCTGAATCCATCAACTGCAATCGCGTATAGACCCTGCCCGGGTTGCGAGTCAGCACGGTGAGCAACTTGAACTCGGCTGGGGTCAGATTAAGCGGCTGTCCACGGAAAAAAACCTCATGCTTTTCCGTATCCAGGCAAAGGTCGCCAGCAACGTTCTGCACTTTTGCACGCGCGGCCTCACGGGGCCTGCGGAGCACTGCATTGACCCTGGCTGCCAGCTCCCTGGGGCTGAAAGGCTTGGTGACATAGTCGTCTGCCCCTATCTGCAGCCCCACTATCTTATCTACTTCGTCATCACGCGCGGTAAGCATAATGATAGGAAGGTCTGAATTACGCCGGATACTGCGACAGACCTCGAGACCATCAAGCTCTGGCAGGTTGAGGTCAAGCACGATAAGGTCTGGCTTACTGCGTTCCGCCTGCTCAAGGGCGCTCCTGCCGTCGGCGGCTATAATCACTTCGTAGCCGTCCTTTATCAGGTAAGCCTTGAGTAGGTCGCAGACCTTGGGTTCGTCGTCGACCAGCAGTATCTTCTTGCCAGCCATCGCTTGCCAGCCTTGCTCTGCGCTCGATTTTAACATATAAATCGAATAGGGGCGAAGCGTCCCCTCGCCTCGCCCCTTGACCTAGGAGGAAAATGGGTGCTGAAAAGTGAGAAGGAGGTTTATCTCCAACAGCCGCCGCATCGCGGCTGGTTGCTGGCGCTGGCGGTGAAAGCACCGCGGTGGCACGGTGGCACATTGCCAGTACTGCCGGAGGTCCAACCGCCCCTGCAGCCACCACCCTGTCCGCCGCAGTAGCCGCCACAGTTACCGGCATAAGGACAATCACCATTCTGGAAACCCGGGCAATTGGAGCAGGCACCATATCCGGGCTCATAAGCCACAGTAGGAGTATTCAATGTCTGTATCCCTTTTCCCTTGGCTAAAGCTATGCCAGTGCCCAGACCTATAACCAGCACTGCCACAACAGCTAGGACTGCGATACCGATATTGAGCCACTTTTTGTTCATCTTTTATCTCCTTTCCATGTCTTGATGTACTTAGCATGATAACAGCGCAATATGAAGATATGGTGAAGATAGTGCAAAGTTAAAGTGAAGTTTAGAGATTGGGGATTAGGACGAGGTGCGGGAGATGCAGGAGATAGGAGCTTCTAAGTATTAGGAGCAAAAGCAAAGAGGGTGGCGAGAACTCGCCACCCTCTTCTTACCGTTGTTTTTCTACAATGGTATTAGCGCCTAGATTTAGCGTAGCAATCGCTACAGTAAACAGGCCGACCCTCTCGAGGCTGGAAAGGCACCTGTGCATCCTTGCCGCAAGAAGCGCAAGTAGCAGTGTGCATCTCCCGCTGCCTGCCGCCGTAGCCGCCGCCATAGCCGCCAGAAGAACCTCTCGATTTCCTGGCCTGCCGGCACGTAGGGCACCGCTTCGGCTCATTGGTGAAGCCCTTGTTCGCGTAGAACTCCTGCTCCGAAGCGTCAAAGGTAAACGTTGTGCCGCACTCGACGCACTCGAGGGTCTTGTCCACGTAGCCCATGGAAGACCTCCTTCTTTAGTATTCGGTTGCGGGTTTGGTCCTCCATAAGCCTATGGGATGGGAAAGGGAACGCGCATGTATGGAATTGCCAACCTTGAACCGTCAAATAACGAGTATTACACAGAAACCAAGGCTTGTCAATAGCCTGCTCCCTTTCTGGCTGATGAAGCACAAGGGCAACGATTTTGCTATAATAGGGGCGAGTTCGACGAAAAATGGCCGCCCCGTTCTTCAAGAAAAGGAGGTAACAGGTCATGACAATCGCGCTGGTTAACTTGCTTCTCACTCTCATCATACTCGGCGTTGGTATATGGGTCTATACCAGGAAGAAGAGCGATGTAGCTCTTTACATCGGCATAGCCTTTGGCCTCTTTGCCCTTACTCACCTTTTCACGCTGGCTAACCTGGCAGCCGTGCTGAGTATCCTGATTATCATACTGAGGCTGGCAGCCTACGGCCTGGTACTCTTCGCCCTCTATCGAATCCTGGCAAAATAATGTAGGCAGGCCACATCCGCTACAAGATGCAAACTTGCATCTTGAGACTCGAACCTATCAACTTCCCACTGGCTTTGACTTGGTTTTGAGCTTACAATAGAATTTATTCTAGCGCTGCATGGCGCCAGGAGGTGTATTAGAAGGTGTTTTTTGACCCGCTTTGGTTCATTATCATGCTGCCTGCCCTCATCTTCATGTTCTATGCGCAGGCTAAGGTAAATTCCACATTCAACAAGTACTCAAAGGTGGCTAACTCCAAGCGCATGACCGGCGCTGAGGCAGCCGAGGTGTTGCTGCAGGCTAACCGCCTGAACAATGTCAGGGTGGAGGGTGTGAAGGGCAGGCTAGGCGACCACTACGACCCCAGCAAAAAGGTGCTGCGCCTGTCACCGGCGGTGGCCAACACGCCTTCGGTAGCTGCGCTGGGAATCGTGGCGCACGAGGTGGGACATGCGGCCCAGGACCAGACCAGGTATGCCTTCCTCAGGTTCCGCACTTCGCTCGTGCCGGCGGCCAACCTGGGCAGCAGCCTGGGCTTCATCTTTGTTTTTCTGGGCTTCATCATCTACATGTTCAGCCAGAGCGAGTGGGCAATGACCGCTGTGTTCATCGGCATTCTGCTGTTCTCCCTGGCCGTGGTCTTCAGCCTGGTCACGTTGCCCGTCGAGTACAATGCCAGCAACCGGGCCAGGCAGATGTTACGCAGCACGGGCCTGGTCATGGGGCAGGAGTACGACGGCGCCAGCGCAGTGCTTTCGGCTGCAGCCCTGACCTACGTGGCGGCTACCCTGCAGGCTATAGCCCAGCTTTTCTACTTCGTCCTCATGTTCATGGGCATGAGAAGGAGCTAGGCCATCGCTAGTCGCTAGTTGACAGTCCACAGTCAGCAGTCGCCAGCCCCCTTCAGTCATTGCGAGTCCTTCCGCTGAAGAACGAAGCAATCTCATCGGTCAGTCCTCAGCTATGAGAGCGCCGCGTCCCGATTACAGCGGGACCCCTCACGATGACGGTTAAGTGCCTATGGCATTGCCAGATTGAAATCAGCAATCTATAATTTGCACCCAGAGGGTGCTCGTGTCTGAGGAATTTGCCAGGCTGAAGGAAATCATCGCCAGGCTGCGCGGGCCTGACGGCTGTCCCTGGGACAAGAAACAGACACATACCTCCTTAAGGCCATATCTCATCGAGGAGAGCTACGAGGTGCTGCAAGCCCTGGACGAAGGCTCTCCGCAAAAACTATGCGAAGAACTGGGCGACCTGCTGCTTCAGATAATGCTCCATGCCCAGATGGCTTCCGAAGAAGGGCAGTTCGATATTGACGATGTAGTCCGAGGCATCGGTGACAAGCTAATCCGCCGCCATCCCCACGTCTTTGGCAACCAGAAGGCTGAGGATGCCGCCGAGTTGGAGCTAAACTGGGAGACGCTGAAGCAGGAGGAGCGAGAGAAAGGCCAATCCCTGCTCTCCAGCGTGCCCGGGGAGATGCCGGCTTTGTCATATAGCCAGTCCATCCAGCGGCGGGTAGCCGGAGTGGGCTTCGATTGGGAGAAGGTTGACGACATCCTGGATAAGCTGACCGAGGAAGTGGCTGAGATTAGACAAGCCGCTGACCATCGCGAGATGTCTGACGAGTTCGGCGACCTGCTGTTCACATTAGTCAACATCGCCCGCAGGCTGGACATAGATTTGGAAACAGCCTTGCGCTCGGCAAACCAGCGCTTTTTCCGTCGCTTCTCCTATATGGAAGAGCTTTGCCGTCAGCGTAACATCAATATCGGAGACCTGTCCCTGGATGAGCAAAACGCCCTGTGGGAGGAAGCCAAGAAAAAGGTGGAGTAAGACTGGTCGGGGCGAGAGGAGTCGAACCTCCGACCTCAGCGTCCCGAACGCTGCGCGCTAACCAGACTGCGCTACGCCCCGCGAGTCTTTATTATAGGCTGCTTTAACTTCTGAAGCAAGAATAGTAAACTTAGAGACGCCTTCACCC
>VGOO01000075.1 GCA_016875925.1 Chloroflexota bacterium | reverse complement strand
ACCGGCTCCAGATTGTCTCTGTGGACCGTAGAAGAGACTCTGAGTTGACACTTCGGTGCTTATCGCTACTACAGATGGATATACTTTGGCCACCACATCAGCAATGCTTGGTAGTAAAGAGGCACCTTTCTCAAGGGTCGGTGGTGTCCATGTAGGGTCAATCGGCTTTACAGTCGATCTATTTTGTGGCGTTTCGGCAGGAGGTAATGGTTTGGTAGTTTGCGGGAATATATAGAGACAACTTGCCAAGCTCAGTAACAACGTTGCAACCAATATAACTGAAATGATTTTCTTCATCTATTTTCCCCAAAATTCAATCGGACAATCGTCGATTGATTCTAACACAAAGACTTATTAGCGGCAAAAGGGCTCCTGGCTAGCCCCTTTTGATGTAGCTAGCTGGGGGCATTGCTCAGGAGCCCTTTATTCATACTATGGCCTAAGCCAGTTGGGACTGTCCAAAGTGGACAAGATTTATGCTCCTACGTATTTCACTTCGGGCAGGTGGGTCAAGGCTTCCTTAACTTTCTCCTCAGGGTAATCATAATCCTGGAGTCTTCCTGATAGGTATTCGTCGTAAGCTCCTAGGTCAAAATGACCATGCCCACTCAAAGCTATGAGTATGGTCTTGGACTCACCCGACTTTTTACAGGCCAGTGCTTCGTCTATGGCTACCCTGATACCATGGTTTGGCTCCGGTGCAGGGATGATGCCCTCGGTTCTGGCGAACTGCACGCCAGCCTCAAATGTTGCTACTTGAGGCACTGCCTTGGCTTCGACAAATCCTAGCTGGTGGAGATGGCAGATGATGGGTGCCATGCCATGGTAGCGCAGTCCGCCGGCATGGATCCCCGGAGGGATGAAGGTGTGACCAAGCGTGTACATTTTCGCTATCGGTGCCATGCCGGCTACGTCGCCGTAGTCCCAAGCATAAGGCCCTTTTGTCACGCTGGGACAAGCTGCTGGCTCTACGTTTATGATGCGCAGTTTTGGCTGCTTGCCTTCGATTTTGTCTTTGACGAAGGGTAGGTACGTGCCAGCAAAGTTGCTACCGCCACCGATGCAGCCAACGATTATATCAGGGTATAAGCCTGCCTTCTCCATCTGCATCTTGGCCTCCTGGCCGATTATGGTCTGGTGGAGCAAAACGGAATTGATGACACTGCCAATAGAGTAGTAGGTATCCTCGCGGCCAAAGGCGTCCTCTATTGCCTCGCTGATAGCGATGCCAAGGCTACCAGGCGAGTTGGGGTCTTCAGCCAGTATTTTGCGCCCTATTTCTGTATCCTGGCTAGGGCTGGCTACACACTTGGCTCCCCACGTCTCCATCAGTATGCGGCGGTATGGTTTCTGATTGTAGCTCACCTTTACCATGTACACCTTGCATTCAAGGCCGAAGAAAGCGCAACCCATCGACAGGGCACTGCCCCACTGGCCAGCGCCGGTCTCAGTAGCGAAGCGCTTCATTCCATCTTTCTTAGCATAGTAGGCTTGAGCCACGGCAGTATTAAGCTTGTGGCTACCAGCTGGGCTTACACCTTCGTACTTGTAGAAGATCTTAGCTGGGGTATCCAGAGCCTTTTCCAGGCGATAGGCTCGGATTAGTGGGGTTGGCCGCCACAGTTTATAGATATCCTGCACCTCTTCTGGGATTTCGATGTAACGTTCTTTACTGAACTCTTGGTCTCTCATTCCTGCTGGGAATAATGGAGGTGGCAAGATTGTAGGCTCCTTGGTGCCGGGGTGCAACAGTGGTGGTAGTGGTTTTGGCAGGTCTGGCAAAATGTTGTACCAGGTTGTAGGCATTTCCTTTTCAGTTAGAATGTATTTCGTTTGTTCCATTTTGTTCCTCCTTATTTAAAGTTTTAATTTTATTTAATAAGTGCGTAGAGACATTTACGGTTGTGCGTGCCCCTCGCGGGGCCAGGCCCATGACATTGTTGACATTTTTAACCTCCTCGGCTGCTTAAAACAGAAAGCCTCTCGCCTAAAGGGGCGAGAGGCTTAACTATCGCGGTGCCACCCTTCTTGGTCTTTAAAAGACCATCTTTATCAGGCACAGTTCTATTTCTCTAGAACGATACCCTGGGTTTTGATAACGCTACCCGTTGCGTCAAAGCCTACTTGCTGGCATTTGTTAAGCTTTCGGTTTGAGGCTCCCAGGCCCATTCAGTCTTTGCGCTGGCGTCAGCTTTCACCTCTTCTGACTCTCTGTGTCCCCGCTTAAAGGCCTACTAGTCCTGTTCGCAGCCTTTGCAGTATTCAGTTTGGCGTATAGTTTAGCAGCTTTTGGCGAATTGTCAAGCTTGGCGTTGGTTGGTGGTTGCTGCTAGTCGTAATTCATGCTAGGCCATTAAGATGAAGTGGCGAGTCTTAACCAGTTTCCTTGAGAAAGGCGTCGATAGAAGCGGCTGCTCGTTTACCGGCGCCCATGGCACTGATGACGGTGGCTGCTCCGCTGACTACATCGCCTCCCGCCCATACTCGTTCCTTAACAGTTTTTCCAGTTTGGCTGTCTGCAACAACTGTGCCACGTTCGGTAACTTCAAGGCCTTTTGTTGTGGCCGGGATTAGCGGGTTTGGCGTGGTGCCTAGGGCAACTATTACGACGTCTACATCCATGACGAATTCGCTTTCGGCTTTCACAATAGGTCGGCGCCTGCCGCTGGCATCAGGTTCGCCTAACTCCATTTCATAGCACTCTATAGCTTTTACCCAGCCCTTATCGTCACCGATGATTTGCTTAGGGTTGGTAAGGAATTTAAAGATGATGCCTTCTTCTTCGGCGTTCTCAACTTCCTCGTGACGTGCAGGCATCTCTGCGCGGGACCTGCGATAGATAATATATACTTCATCAGCGCCAAGGCGTAAGGCGCATCTAGCCGAGTCCATAGCCACATTGCCACCGCCGATTACCGCTACCCTTTTCCCAATCTTAATTGGCGTATCGAATTTGGGGAAGAGATATGCTTTCATAAGGTTAACTCTAGTCAGAAATTCGTTTGCGGAGTATACACCATTAAGATTCTCACCCGGGATATTTAGAAACATTGGCAAGCCAGCCCCAGTTCCAAGGAATACTGCATCGAACCCGGATTCTAGAAGCTCGTCCACCGTAGCAAGTTTTCCCATCACAGAATCGAGGTGAATCTCGACGCCCAGTGATTTTACATAGTTTACTTCAGCCTGGACTATTTTCTTTGGGAGTCTAAACTCGGGAATACCATATATCAACACACCGCCTGCGGTGTGCAGCGCTTCGAAGATAGTTACTTCGTGGCCTAGACGGGCGAGGTCGGCGGCACATGTAAGCCCGGCGGGGCCAGAACCTATTACCGCTATCTTTTTGCCAGAGGGACGAGGTGATTCTGAAGGCTTAAGTTCCTGTTTTTTGTGTCTCGACTCCCAATCAGCCACGTACCTCTCGAGCCTGCCTATTGCAATGGGTGCACCCTTCTTCGCAAGGGTACAAACTTGCTCGCATTGCGTCTCCTGTGGGCAGACACGCCCACAGATGCCAGGAAGGGCATTCTTGCTTTTAAGAATCCTGACAGCATCTGTCGGGTTATCCTCTCTGAGAGCATTGATAAATTCCGGGATGTCTACGTTGACTGGGCATCCATCCACGCATGGTCTCTTTGGGCATTGGATGCAACGACCTGCCTCTTGTTTTGTCATCTCATCGGTATAGCCAAGGGCCACCTCGTCATAATTGTGAGCCCGGATTTTAGGATCCTGATGGGGCATGGAGATGCGGTTAAGATCGATCTTCGGTTTGGTCTTCTCTTCCATTTTAGTACTCCGGTTTTAAGATTTAACGCAGTGGCAAGCTTCCCATTTTTCAAGTGATAGTTTCTCCTCTTCGAGATATACCTTCTGTCTGGCAAATACGATGTCCCAATCCACCTTGTGGCCATCAAAATCAGGGCCATCAACACAGGCAAACTTGGTGGCACCGTCTACTGAAAGCCTGCAGCACCCACACATACCTGTGCCATCAACCATAATGGTGTTTAAGCTTACTATGGTAGGCACACCATAAGGTTTGGTTGTTAACGAGCAGAACTTCATCATTATGGCAGGCCCGATAGCAATAACCCTGTCAACTTTTTCGCGTTCGATTACCTCCTTGAGTGGCTCTGTGACAAGCCCTTTGCGGGCATAGGAGCCATCGTCGGTGGTTACTATCAGTTCATCGCTTACTGCTTTCATGCGGTCTTCCCAGAAGAGCAGATCCTTGCAGCGGGCACCAATTATGGAAATTATCTTGTTTCCTTCTTGCTTGAGTGCTCTGGCTATAGGATATACCGGAGCTATACCCACGCCGCCACCAACGCAGACCACTGTGCCGAATTTCTCTATTTCGGCAGGCAGCCCCAGTGGTCCCACGAGGTCTGATATACTGTCGCCCGCTTTCAGAAAGCTTAGCTTTTTGGTAGAAGTGCCTACCTCCATAGCGACTAGGGTGATTGTGCCTTCTTTAGCATCCCAATCAGCCAGGGTGAGGGGAATGCGTTCTCCCACATCATCTACACGAATAATAACGAACTGCCCTGCCCTGGCCTTCTTGGAAATATCAGGTGCCTCCATTTTCACGTAGTGAATTACTGAAGTTAGCTTTTCCTTAGCGACGATTTTATACATTTGACCCTCCAAAAATTATGCAGTTTTGACCTTGGCTGGCGGCGACAAAGGCGCTGAAAGGCTCAGTCTTAATTCGCACCTTAGACAACGTTTAGCCTCTTCCTTGCCGACGTCTTCGGGATAGCCTAGTTCTACCTCGGCAAAGCCAGCTAGGCGGTCTTTGTTGTCTAGTGCAGGCATGTGGGCCTTAGCCCTGCTGGCAAAATCGCCATCAGGCCCTAGCCATGGTTCGATGATTTCAACAGGAGCTAGTGTTTCGTCAATGTTGCCAGTACCGCCCAGGTATTTATCTATGGAGCTAGCAGCCAGCCTACCCTGGGCGATTGCCCCTATAACTGATGCGGGGCCAGTTACGGCATCGCCTCCGGCGTACACGCCCTGCCGGCTTGTTGCTAGTGTCTTGTTATCTGTTTTGATAACGTTTCCTCTGCCTAGTTCTACGCCAAGCTGTGCAGGGATATCGGTTACCTGTCCAATGCTAGCTATGACGTTATCAAACTCCATGACAAATTTACTGTTTGGAATTGGTTCTGGACGACGCCTGCCGCTGGCATCAGGCTCGCCGAGTCGCATGCGGATACATTCTAGTTCCACCCCACCATCTTTCTTAGAGCGTATTTCATTGGGTGCTGCAAGGAAGATAATTTCCACGCCTTCATGCAAGGCGTCCTCTACTTCTTCTGGAGCTGCTGGCATCTCAGCACGGGTGCGTCGGTAGACTATGGTGACCTTTTTGGCACCGATACGGAGCGCGACTCGTGAGCAGTCTATAGCGGCATTGCCACCACCTATTACAGCCACTGACTTGCCTATGTTGACTTTTTCACCCAAGCTCGCAGCACGGAGAAAATCCACGCCATCCATCACACCGGGGACGTCTTCTCCTTTGACTCCTGCTTTTTGTCCTTTGTGTGCGCCTGGGCCAAGAAATATGGCATCGTAACCTTGTTGGAAAAGCTCATCTACTGCTTGTATTCTGGTATTGGTCTTTATCTTGACGCCAACATTTTCGATCTCTTTAATCTCAGCATCAAGTATTTCTCGGGGCAGACGATAGGCTGGAATGCCAACTCGCATCATGCCACCTGTTTGTGGTAGGGCTTCTAACACGGTTACTGAATGGCCTAGTTTGGCTAAGCAAAAGGCTGCTGTAAGCCCTGCTGGGCCTGAACCGACTACAGCTACCCTTTTGCCAGTTGATGGTGCTACTTTAGAGTTCTGCTTCCATAAGCCAGTATCATGGTCTGCGGCAAATCTTTTTAAGAATTTTATGCAAATGGGATCGTTTAACTGTCCACGGCGGCATGCCTGCTCGCAAGGGTGAATACAAACGCGTCCGAGTGACCCTGGGAAGGGGACTTTTTCTCGGACTACAGCTAGTGCTTCGCTATATTTACCCTGTCCTATCAACTTTACATAACGTGGTATATCTATATGTGCAGGGCAAGCATCGCGGCAGGGCACAACATAGTCTTCCCAAACTGGTATAGCGTGATATCTGGCCTTCTTATCCACGAGGGCGCCTGTAGGGCAGACTTCGACACAGGCAAAGCACGATTTGCATCCGGAATCCTTGTGGTTGCCGTTCTTGGGACCGGCTACTCGGTAGCCGTTGAGGTTAAGGAAGTCTAGAGCGTTGGCTCCTCTTAGGTCTCGGCAAACTCTGATACATTGTCCACAGGCGATGCACAGATTGTAGTCTAGGTCGAAGAAGGGGCTCTCCCTGTTTATGGGCAATCCACGGTATTCGTAGGGTATGGTTTCTGCCTCGAAGTCAAGGAAATCCACAACCTTCTGCAGTTCGCAGCGCCCGTTCTTGGGACAGGTGACACAACGTTCTGTGACGGCTACGTTGCGCAAGCAGATATCGAATGGTTTGCAGCGTTCTCTACGCCAGCAAGTGAGGCAAGCGTTTGGGTGCTGGTATAATATCTTCAGGAGAGCCTGGCGTTGTTTCTCTCGCAGGTCTGGTGTATCGGTTCGAATGACCATGCCGTCTTCGGCTTTGGTGGTACAGGAGAGAACAAATTCGGGCTGGCCTTCGATCTGTACGAGGCACATTCCGCATTCTCCTGAAGGTGGCAGGTCTGGGTGATCGCAGAGGCCTGGTATGTAGATACCGGCTTTGGCTGCGGCTTGGAATACTGTTGCTCCGCTTCTGGCTACTACCTTCTGTCCATCGATAATCAATGTGGTATCTTTCATTTCTTGACCACCTCCAATCGTACAGCGCATACTTTGAGTTCCGGTGTTTTGGCGACAGGGTCCAATACCGGGTTGGTCAGAATATTGGCTGCCGCCTCGGCGAAATGGAATGTCATGAAGACAGTATTAGGCGGAGACGCGTCTGTGACCTTTGCTTTAGCTATAACTTCACCGCGTCGTGAGGTTACTTTAACCTTGTTGCCGCTGGCAATATTGAGAGAAGCGGCATCGGATGTGCTTATCTCCACGGTGGCCTCCGGCTCAACTGCGTTGAGTCCTGCTACTTTTCGTGTCATAGTTCCAGTGTGGTAGTGGTAAAGACTACGCCCGGTGGTGAGAATGAGTGGGTATTCAGGGTCAGGCAACTCGGCAGGCGGTTTGTATTCCAGTGGTACGAACTTCCCTAGGCCGCAGACGAACCTGGCCATATGCAATATGGGAGTGCCTGGGTGGTCTTTGTCGGGACAGGGCCATTGTAGGCCACACTTTTCAAGGCGTTGGTAAGTGATTCCTGCATAACTGGGAGTCAATGAGGCGATTTCATCCATCACCTGTGACGGTTGCGCGAAGTCGAATCCTTTAGCCCCCAGTTTTTTGGCTATGTGACAGATGATTTGCCAATCAGGTTGACAATCGCCGACAGGTTCAATTGCCTTCCTCACTAGCTGCACGCGGCGCTCAGTGTTGGCAAAAGTGCCATCCTTTTCTGCAAAGCTGGCAGCAGGTAGAACCACATGGG
>VGOO01000074.1 GCA_016875925.1 Chloroflexota bacterium | reverse complement strand
AGGCGGTCATCTGGCACAGGCGACAGTGTTCTCCACCGCAGAGGTAGTTATAGGAGAACTGGATTACCAGCTACGCCGTCAGTTCGATAGCTACACCGGTCTCAACGAACTCACAGGCTAGAGCTTGATGGGCCAGGCATAACGACGTCAACACCTCAAGAAGTCATGCCTTCCTATATGAAAAATAAGGGAGTGGCCCGATGGGCCACTCCCTCCCTCTATTATCTACCCGGTCAATCCTGACCAATATTTATTTGTTCTTGGCTTTGTTCTTGACCTTCACCTCCGCGTTTTCCCGCAAAGTGAGACGCTCCATAAACCCCTGGAGCTTTTTCGCCGCATTGGAGTTAGGGTTAAACGGTTTTTGCAGGCCGGGAGCTGTAGCGATGCCCTTACCCGGAACGCCACGCGCTTTCAGTATCTGCGCCTTGGTCATGACCTGTGGGGGGCTGTTGTTGTCAGAACTGGCGGTCAAAGCCACGGAGACCGAGTTGCTGGCAGCAAAGACTGCCGCGCCGTCTGGAGCGGTGCCTGTGACATTGGCACTGGTAGCCAGCGGCCCGGGCAAGTCGGCCTGTACCACAGTGTAGGTGGCAGAAGCAGTAACATTATCGCCAGGTGTCGTCAACGATGTTTTGCTCAGTGCAATTTGCCCCAGTTTCGAATCCAGCAATGTGACGTTGTCCACGGTAACGTTGCCGGTACTGGATATCAGATAGGTATAGGTGATGTTTTCACCCACAGCAGCGGAAGATTTATCCGCCGAGAGGCTGAGGCTTAGCGCAGCCCCATCCTGCGCAAAGACTCCAGCCGGCATGGCCGGCAACAGCAATAAGGCAACCAGCACTAGTACCATGTTCCAGTGTTTCATTTGTTAAAACCTCCTTTTGAAAGCTAGTTCAGTAGCCCGGCTCCCACCGGTACAAGTGAACACTTTCACCAAGTTATAACGTTGTAGCAGGCAAAAGGTTTAGGCCGATGGGAGTAGTCGGGCCACCGCTATTTTTTGTCGTCTGATGTCCCGAACGGGCCTATGAGATTGGAGCCGCTGGGCTGGTTGCCGGTGAGTCCAGAGGGTTGGGTTGTACTTGCTGGTGGTTTGGGTTCATCTACTGGCAACGGCGGTTTTGGTGTTTCCCACAGCCTCGGCGGTTCTACTGGAGGTTTTGGTGTCAAAGGCTCAGGCTGGTCTGAAGTAGTCTGCGGCTTACCGGGAATGATACCAGGTGTAACCTGCGGAGGCTTGCCATTCTGCGACCGTGGCTTGTCATCGATAACCTGCGGTGGTATCGTCCGCTGCTGTACTTCTTTGGCCTGGTTGATAACCCGGTTCAGGGCTGGCTTGGCTGCTGATGGGGCTTGCTCCATCACGCTCTCCAGCACCGCTATATTCTTGGCGGTGCTGCTTTGGACTAGCTCTCTAGCACGTTCTGTTTTCCTGAACGTGGCTGCAGCTACGTCTGTTGCTGGTGGGGGCGATGTCTTCTCATCAGCAGCTTGTGGAGCGCCACCTGCGGCTGCCTCATCTGACTGTGCTGTAGAAGCTGGCGCAGGTGCCGTCATCGCCGGTGCCGGTTGAGTCGTTCGAAGGCTAACAGCAACAGAGGCCCGCTGAGCCGCCTCTTTCATCTCCAACGCCCTGACAGAAAACTCGGCTTGCTCCATCTGGTGGCCAAGCCTTGCAGCCGTCGCCACCACGTAATCCGTCTTTCCTTCACGAGCCATGACCGCTATCTCCTGTGTCCTCTCTTCGCCAAGCCGAGCATGAAGTGCAACCTTGTTCTCCTCTGAGAAGGCGAAGGCCAGCGCCACCTGCTCCGTGGCCAGCTTCACCGGATAAAGAGGTTCATCAGGCAGGGCTTCGGATGAGGCAAAGGCAGTGCCCACGCTGCTGAACAACAAGAGTACGACTACGGTCAGGGCAAGGGCCCAGCTCCTCTGCCAAGCGAAACTCCTGCTGGGTTTTTCCGTTGGCCTTTGCTGTGCAGCGTACTGCCACGCAGCCTGTATGCGCATGCCGGCGCGTGCCTTGAACGACGGATCCGGTTGCACCATAGAGGTCCTATTGGTAACGCCAATAGCCGTTCGCAGTAAAGGCTCAAGGTAGGCTGCCTCATTGGGATAGCTCATCAGGCAGCTTTCGATGCTCTCACCCTGGAACACGCGCTCCAGGCATTCTTCGAATATCTGTTCCAGGTTCTTAGCCATTTGCTTCCCCTGAGAATAACTTCCTCAATGAAGCTGTCCCGTTGAACTGCAACGCTTTCACGGTTCCTTCGCTCTTTTTGAGTATCCTGGCCACCTCCGCGATGGGCATGCCAGCGATAAAGCGCAGGGAGATGACCTCCTGCTGCGCCGGCGGCAGCCTTTTCAAAGCTGCTGTCAGGTCTGCCATCTCAGACCTCTGCTCTGTCAGGGCCACAGGGTCCTCTACGCTCACCGCCCAGGCTTCTTCCAGCGGCGCTGTCTTATGCTTCGACTTCTTTCGCATGTGGTCTATCACCAGATTGTGGGCGATGCGGAATAGCCAGGCAGCGAAGGGCACCTCGCGCCATTTGAAGGAGCCTATCGATTGCAGGGCTTTCAAGAATACCTCCTGAGTAATGTCCTCTGCCTCGCTTCGCGCGCTAACCCGAAAGTAAACGTAGCGATACACCTTATCGAAGTGCTCATTGTAGAGCACGGTGAACGCTGCCTGATTGCCGGCAATTGCTTCACGGACCAGCCTCTCTTCTTCGCTTGACACCAGGTTAACCTCAGATTACCTGGCGTCTATTATATTAAAACGTTGCTGAAAGGAAAATGTTTAGACGACTTTCGCAATTTCACAAATAGAACATCGCTGCTGTTTAGGTTTTTGAGATTTGGATTTGTTTCGAATTTTGATATTCGGATTTATGATATGACAGCATGATAATTTCTGTTGACGGAGGCTTGGATTACTAGGATAATGCGCATAGTGTTTTGAAAGGTAGGCTCAACTTGACTTTAACCAACCTATTCACTCTAGGCAAAATCGGCGGCATTCAGCTTCGTAACCGCATTATCATGGCCCCTATGGGCACACTGCTGGCTAACAAGGACGGCACAGTCTCTGAGCGACTATGCCGCTACTACGAGGAAAGGGCTAAGGGGGGCGTAGGGTTGATAATCGTGGAGGTAACAGCCGTAGCTCGCGAAGGCCGTGTGGATAGTCGCGAAATCGGCATCTACGACGATAAGTTCCTGCCCGGGCTTAAGCAATTGGCAGATTGCTGCCACCGGCAAGGGGCGCTCATTGCAATTCAGCTTCACCATGCGGGCAGGCAGACGACATCGCAGGCAACAGGTGGCCAGCCTGTGGCACCATCGCCCATCCCTTCTCCCGCCGTAGGTGTCATGCCACGCGAATTGACCATCGCCGAAATTCAGGGGCTCGTTGAATCCTACGGCCAGAGTGCAAAGAGAGCCAGAGAGGCAGGCTTCGACGCTGTGGAAGTGCACGGCGCTCACGGCTACCTGGTGTGCCAGTTTCTCTCTGCCTATTCCAACAAAAGAACGGACAAATACGGCGGCAGCCTGGAGAACCGCACCCGCTTTGCATTGGAAGCGGTGGCAAGTATCAAGGAGCTGGCCGGAGCCGATTATCCACTGCTGTTCCGAATCAGCGCCAAGGAAGGTGTACCCGATGGGTTGAAGCTGGAGGAGACGCGTATTATAGCCCAACGGCTGGAACAGGCGGGTGTCCACTGCCTGGACATTTCTGCCGGCAACTACGACGCAGGTCAGTTGATTATACAGCCAGGCTGGCTATCACGCGGCTGCTTGGTGCCACTGGCAGAGGCCATCAAGAAAGAGGTCACCATTCCTGTATCCGTGGCTGGCCGTCTCAATGACCCAGTCCTGGCTAACCAGATAATTGAGCAGGGGAAGACCGATTTTGTCTCGCTGGGCAGACCACTACTCGCCGACCCTGAACTGCCCAGGAAAGCGATGGAGGGGAGACTCGACGACCTACGCATGTGCACTGCATGCTGCCACTGCATAGACTGGGTCATGGGCAATGCCCGACCTGTTACCTGTGCCATCAATGCCACCACGGGTAGAGAAGAAGAGACGCTGCTGAAGCCAGCGCAGAAACCAAAGAAGGTGCTAGTCATAGGCGCAGGGCCTGGGGGCATGGAAGCAGCACGCGTAGCTGGACTCCGGAGACATGAGGTTACGCTCATAGACAAAGAGCAGAAGCTGGGCGGGCAACTGAACATAGCTGCTATACCGCCAGGCAAAGAAGAGCTGGCCACCATAACCAGGTTCATGGAAACACAGCTTGCTAAGCTGGGAGTCATGGTCAAGTTGGGCCAGGAGGCGACAGTCGATACAGTAGCCAGGATGAAACCCGATGTTGTTGTGGTAGCCACCGGCTCTTCCACTGTGTTGCCGGATATACCTGGAGCCGACCTGCCCAATGTGTCGCTGGCACGCGATGTTATCTCGGGGAAAAAGACGGTGGGGAAGAGGGCAGTGGTGGTAGGCGGTGGACGTGTGGGCTGTGAGACTGCAGACCTGCTGGCCAGCCAGGGCAAGGAGGTAACCCTGGTAAGGATGACAGGCCGCAGCCCTCTCGCCGGCGATATGGGTATGATGACCAGCACCATGCTGCTTGCTAAGCTGAGACGGGACGGCGTCATCACCAAACCCAATAGCCGCACGGAGAAAATTACCAGGGAAGGCGTCATAGTAACCAAGGACGGGCAATCGAAACTGCTCGAGGCCGATAGCGTGGTGCTATCGCCAGCGCCCATTCCAGACAACACGTTGGCACAGCAGCTTAAAGATGTGGTGCCAGAGGTGCACATCATCGGCGATGCCTCCAAACCGCGGGGCATTTTCGAGGCTATCCACGAAGGATACCGCATCACCAGTGAACTGTGAGAAGGAGGATTTCAGACATGCTTGAATTAAAGTTCGATAAGAAGAAATGCGCCGACTGCAAGGCAGTCAGTTGCCTGGTCAAATGCCAGTATATTGACCTCAACAAGACCGAGGCAAAAAAAGAATGGCAAAAGGTAATCAACGGCGAAGATTCCTTTGTGCTGGATGCCTGCACCACCTGCTACGCCTGCGAGGAGTACTGCCCCTTTGGCAATCATCCCTTCTACCTTATTGTGGAACGCCAGGAAGAGAAGAATGTGCTGGCAGCCCCTCGAGCTCTTATCAAGCAATGGGTCAATATGTGTGCGCCGTCGGGCAAGTTCATGCTGGGAGACGTTAAGGAGAAAACCGCCTCCCTGTGTTTCATGCCCAGGCTGGGCTCCCTGGCACAGGGCAAGCTATTTGAAGATGTGGCCACATCCTGGATTCTGGGCGCTGAGTTTTTCTGCAATGCCGTATATCTCCATTTCTCCCGCATGTCAGTTATCAAGGAAAGGCTGCCTAAGATAATCGATAACATCAGCAAGCAGGGTATCAAGGAGCTTATCTGCCTGCATGATGAATGCTATGCCACCTATAACTCGCTGGCGCCAGCTTACGGCATCGATGTGCCTTTCAAGACAATTCACTACATGGAGCACCTGTACCAAAAGCTCAAGGAGAACAAAGCTAAAATCAAACCGTTGAACGTCAAGGCGGCTTACCAGCGCAACTGCTCTACACGGCTGGTCCCGCAGATAGACCACTTCGTTGATGATATATTCGGACTCATCGGCGTTACCAGGCTGGACAGGGAATATGACCGGGAAAATGCATTGTGCTGCGGCGCGCTCATCTGGGCATCCAAGGGCTACGATGCCGGCCATGACGTGCAGCAGAGGAACATAGACGATATGGAAAAGCACGGGGCTGAGTACTGCGTGTTCAACTGCCCGGCCTGCTGGGACCCACTGGCAGAGAAAGTGGCCAACAGGGGCATTAAGCCCATCCACATGATAGACCTGTGCAAGCTGGCCATGGGCGAAGAGCAGGCGTTGAAGCTGCCTGAAATGCCGCTGGAGGTGTAAAACGATGGCTGATGTATATGAGTCCCTAGTCGGAATAGTGGGCAAGAACTTCGTCTCGAACAGCAAGGAAGAGCGCTACTTTTATGCTCGTGACCCTGGCTTAATGCCTCCGCATGAACCAGACTATGTGGTCATGCCGAAGACAACTGAAGAGGTGCAGCAGATAGTAAAGCTGGCCAACAGAGAAAGGGTGCCCATAGTCCCCATGGGCGGTGGGATGGCGCTGACCGGACTGGTCATACCGCTGAAGGGCGGAATCGTCATGGACATGAAAAGGATGGACAAAATCCTGGAGGTGAACGAGAAGGCCAGGTACGTGGTGGTGGAAGGAGGTGTTCCCCAGGGTATGCTCAAAGAACACCTCAAAAAGCATCACCCCGACCTGAGGCACAGCATCCCCGAATCGCCACCCATAACCACCATCGCCGCCAACGTGGTAATCCACGGGCAGGGTCGTCTCACACAACAATACGGCTTCAACTCGGACATGGTCAATGGCCTGGAGGTGGTGTTGCCCACAGGCGAAATCTGTAAGATTGGGTCATGTGCGGTATCGCCCTACTGGTTCTCCAAGGGGCCGCCCATGCCCGACCTCTCCGGGCTGTTCCTGGGCTGGCTGGGCACCACGGGCATCATCACCAAGCTGGGTCTGAAGCTCTATCCCCGAAAGAAGCTCAAGGACATGGAGATATTCGTCACCGACAACGGCGATTTGATGCCTGACATTATCTACAAGATTACCCAGCTTGAGGTAGTAGAAGACCTGACCCCTTGGACGCAGCCTCGTCCCCGCATGTTCGAGGGCAACTACCACGTCAGCATCTTCTTCACCGGAGACACCGAGGAGGAGCTGGAGTTTAAGCGGAAGATGGTGTGGTATGGGCTTAAGGAATACATCGATAGCAAAGACGGTGGCTTCATGATGATACCAGCGGAGTTGAAAGCTACCTTCATGGCCAACCCCGCAAAGTCCATGACCAACTTCGCCGATGTTCGCAAAGGCGGTGGGTTCGAATATTCAGGTCCCATCATCCCCACCGAGCTTTACCCTTCGTTCGTGAAGAAAGCGGAGGAGCTGGCTGCCAGGTACCGGGTGGTTCAAAACTGCAGCGGACGCGTCATCCAGGGAGGTCATTGCATGATGTTTTCCTTTGCCTTCACCTTCAATCGAGCGGACATGGACGAGATGGACAGGGCACGAAAAGCGCTGCATGATGCGGCGGAATATGCGCTGGAGAAGGGCGGAGTCCTGTGGAAGCCTACCATCTTCGAACAGAAGATGATGATTCAGCGCATGGACCCCAACACGCTGAAGCTGATGAAAAGCATAAAGCGGCTACTAGACCCCAATGGCATCATGAATCCCGGCAACTGGGAGGTGAACTGATGCAGCAATACGTTAATCACATCCACCGCTGTTTCAGGTGCGGGTACTGCAAGTTCCCCACTCATTACGTGGAATTCAACTGCCCGCCCTACAAGCGGTTCAGGTTCGATACCTACTCAACAGGAGGTCGGCTGTGGCTGACCAGGGCCTGGTTGAACAACGAGGTGGAATGGTCGGAGCGCCTGGCTGAAATCCTGTACACCTGCACCATGTGCAAGAACTGCACCGAGCAATGTCCCATGGGATTCGCCCCGGATATCGTCGATTGGATTGTCGGCGCCCGAAACGACATGGTAGAGAAAGGCAAGATACCGCCCCGTGTGGCACACTTTTTTGAAGCAGTACACGGCTACGGGAATCCATTGAAGCTGCTGAGAAGCGATA
>VGOO01000073.1 GCA_016875925.1 Chloroflexota bacterium | reverse complement strand
CCTCAATGCCAGCGTCAGCAGCATAGAATCCCAGCGTCCTTTCTTCGACCACAATATTAGACTTCAGCGAAGTAGCCATCAGGCTTGTAGAGGCTGCTACAAGCAGACCCCCCACAACCAACAGGATGAGAGCCGTTGGCAAGGCAAATCCCGCTTCGCTTCTCAGTATCTGTTTCAGCCTACGCGTTTCTCACCTCCCCTAAGTAATCAGTTTGATAACCTCGTGGTAACATCGTAAGTCCTCTGCAGGCTCGCTTCACCCTTGGAAGCCTTCATGGTCAGACGGTAAGTGCCATCACCACCTCCAACAGCACCAAAACTGGTGTCAGCCACGACCACATACTCGGCAATCAACCTGCCCGGGGAAGCGCCATTTAGCTTGCGCCGCAGCTTGTCACCATCGAACACATATTCGACCTCATTGTGGGTTCCATTCCACTCATCCCAGACAATGCTCACCAGAACACCAGAAGACGGTTCTGGAGTAACCACTTGAGCCATCTGTACATCGCGAGAAATATGGTAGCCTGCATTCTGTACCTGCTGGAAGACTACAGCCCGGTCGTTATTCAGCGGCGTTATCTTCAAAATGGACACTATAGACATAGACATTACCCCCACAATGGCAGTACCGATAGCAATCGCCACCAGCAGCTCCACTAGCGTCAAGCCCCTGTTTTGACCAACCGCCAGGTTAATCCGCATTTCTTTCATCTCGGTCCCCAACACAGTCTTCTACACGTCATCGGAATATCCTGATACCATAACCTTGAAGCCGTCATGTCACCTGTCGACCTTATAGTTCTCTAATGTAAGTACCGCTTCCCCATTTAACGTAACTGTGACAGTTACCTTCTGAATGCCATCATCGTTGCCAGTGCCATCCCCCTTTGGGTCCAAACGCTCAGCACTGATAATTAAGTCATAGCCATCAGGTATATCATCATCCGGCAATTTGGCATCTCCATACTGTGGAGGGTTATTAGCGTCATCATATTGCCAGCTTTTTATGCGCTCCATCTGAGATTTAGCCAGGCTCTCGGCATTGACCCGCTCCTGGCTCACCAGGCTGCCCTTGGAGGCTACAGTCAGGCCGGTAATGAAGGTAACTCCAACCGCTATTAGAATGCCCAGAGCTACCAGCACCTCAACGAGCGACAAGCCCGCCTGACTTCGATGGATACAGAGAAAGCGTTGCCGCATAGGGTCACCCACCTATCCTGCTCAGGCTGCCGTACAAAGGCATGAACAGGGAAAGCGCCACAAAAGCCACACCGATTCCCAGCGCTATAGTCATAGCAGGCTCGAGCATGCTGAGCAACGCCTGCACTCTTCTATCAACCTCAACCTCAAACGTCTCAGCCACAGTCACCAGTGTGCTATCCAAGGCACCTGTCTCTTCGCCTACCTTGGTCATCTCCACCATCATGGGCAGAAATATCGGCCTCTTTCTCATCGGCCCGGCCAGGCCCTCCCCTTTTATCATGTCACCCTCAACCGCGCTGAGCGCCCGAGTCACCACCATATTGCCGCTAGCCTGACCCGTAAGCGTCATTATTTCAGGCAAGGGAAGCCCCGCCTTGAACAGCAGCGCTATGTTTCGGCAGTCACGCGCCAGCTCACTCAACAAAAGCACGCGTCCCAATATGGGTAACTTCAGCAGCAACATGTCCAAGTAATAACGTCCCCTGGTGGTACGCGTGGCTAAATAAACAACCAAACCCACGCCAAACAAGCCAACCAGGGTATACAGGCCATATTTGCTGGCATAGTTCACTGCCGCCAGCAACATCTTGGTGGTTACCGGCAACTCACCGCCCAAAGAAGCAACCAAATTCACCAGCGGCGGCAGCACGAAAGTAACCATCATAATCACAATCACAACCGCCAGGCTGACCACAATCGCCGGATAAGTCAACGCCGCCTTCAGCTTATTCCTGGTAGTAGTCTGCCGCTCAATATAGTCAGCCAAACTCCTGAGTATGCCTTCAAGCGAGCCGGTATGCTCACCAACGCCTATCATCCGATGAAAGATTGTGGAAAAAACATTGGGATGCTTGGACATGGCAGCCGATAAAGAGCTGCCGCCACGCAAAGCAGACACCACTTCGATAAGCACCTTCTTCAATTGCTTGTCACTGGTCTGGGACTGCAGCAATTCCAGGGCATGCACCAAGCCTACGCCCGATTCCACCAGCAACGCCAGTTGCCTGGAAAAGGTCATCAACTCCGCCGTCTTCACCTGAGGCTGTAAAAAAGTGCCCAGGTTTGGTGCAAACGGAGTGATTGGCTTGAGGCTCAATACGCGATAACCTATATTCGCCAGCGTGTCTTCCGCTAATCTCTCGCTGGCCGCAGACAAGCGCCCCTTGATTATCCCCTTGTCTTCAGTGTAACCAACATAGCTGTATTCCATATCAGACCAAACCTTACATCACCATTCCGTTTTCCAGAACAGCCCAATAATAATGACGCCGACTCCTATGTGTAAACCTCATTACTATTAGATTAACCCAAATGCAGCCAGACTGCAATACATTTGCCAGACATCACCTAGCCCTTTGGTAATGAACTGGATAGTATATTAGTACTGTCAATACAGGTGCTACGAACAAATTATCTACATAGACCGCACATCAACTTGACAAATACACCCTTACAGCATTATCTTGTTGTTTGACACAACAATTATGTTGCACCTTGAAAATTTCGTCAGCGTGCGTGCTGCAGCCAGCCAACTGGGCATACACGAGGAATCGCTGCGGCGACTTCTCCGTATGGGTAGCCTGAATGGACAGAAAATAGGCGGTCAGTGGTTTATCAGCAAGGAACAACTCTCCCTCTTTTCAGCTACCTATGACGCTAAAACAGGCAGAAGGAAGCGACTGCTTTAGAACGAGACCAGAGAGTGCTATGTGGAGAATTGATAAAGGCGCAGCCCTGGCTGTAATCATCACTGTAGCGCTTCTGTCAGGTTCGTCTGCAGCGCTGCGCACCGGCATAGCTCTGGCTGACCCCGACAAGCTCGCCTGGTCGATTGTTGCAACCCCAGCCCCCGGCCAGCCTAACAATATCATCGTCAGCCCTTCGGAGGTCAACAGCATCGTCATCGGTACTGACGGCAACACCATGTATAGCCTCGATATCCCCAACAAGAGAATTTTCAAATCGCTTGACGGCGGCAGTACCTGGCCGGTGCAGCAGGAGCTTGGAGCCCGCCTGACAGAGGCTGGAGCCTATCTGCCTGCGTGGAATATCGCCATAGCCCCAGACGACCCCAGTTTCATAGTAGCTGTAACCGATGGCAACGGTGCTCCAAATGGTCCAAAGGAGGTATTCGCCTCAAATGATGGCGGCACTAGCTGGAACCGGGTAATGTCCGGGCTGGTTATCAGCCCCGGCCCTCCTGATGAGTTCATCAGCTCTGTTGACATCTCCGTTGACTACGGCGGCAACCGCGATATTGCCATCGGCACCCGGACTGGCACCGGCAATGGCAAAGTCTGGGTGGCTAAAATAGGGGTGGTTGTGCACACATGGAAAGACCAGGGCATTACCGGCGACGTGGTAGCGATGAAGTTCTCGCCTACCTATACAAGTGACCTATCCCTGGCAATCGTTTACTCAAACGGCTCAGGAACTTACGTTAATATCGGCATTCGCGATACGTCTGCCAACACTACCAACTGAACCAGTGTGTATGGTGGCATCCCTCCAGAGGTTACTACCGGAGGTCCCTGCACATCGCCAAAGGCAGGAGAAATTATAACGGCTGACCTTGAACTGCCATCTGATTTCTCAGGGCAAGACTTCAGTCTGCGGCGGCTTTATGTATCCAACGACGCCATCACGGGGCCACAAACCGGTGTTTACCGACTGGACAATCTTGTAATCTACGGAATAACACCGCCAATAACCCCACTAAGTGCAGGAGCCCCCAGGCCTAACGGCGTTTCCAGCATTGCTTACTATGGCACCTATGCCGCAGGTGCTCTCCTGGCAGGCGAGGTCGCTACCGACCCCGCCAAAGGAATGGTGAACATCCAGAGAACATCCAACCCCACTGCCAGCACCCCAACCTGGCAAAGGTCAGATAACTTTAAATCGCCAACCGGAGGGGGTGTCTCCTGGTTCGCCAATGCCCAGGTAGCCTGGAGCTTTGACGGCGCCAGAGCTTATTGCGGCACTAGCGCAGCAAACCCTACGATAGGAGGAACCAACTGGGCTTTGAACCAATGGCCACGCGCTTGGTTAAATACCGTCCCCCTGGACGAATCAGCCTTCTCCATAAGCCCCTACTCCCGAACTTATGAACAAGACCTCCTGCTTGCCGAAAAAACTCTGGACACCGACGTAGGCACAATCTGGAATCAAGTCGGCATAATAGACACAGAAACAAGCTTCCTCTCCGACGTAGCCGCACTGGATGTACCAGAAGATTCAACGGACTACCCCGTAAGGTACCTGGCTTCCATCAACAACAATGCCCCGGTTGCCCAGAACTTCGATAGCGTTTGGCGCCGAACAGGCGACAACAACCTGCTGCAAACATGGGAACGCATACTCTGCATTGCCACCGCCAGCGATGACGCCATAGTGAGGGTAAACCCAAGGAAAACCGAGGACAAAAGAAGCCAGGCTCTTGTATTCGCTGGCACCCTGTCCACAGATATCCGCTACTCGCCCGATGAAGGCCAAACGTGGCAATATCTCTCCCCCAATATCACGGTGACCGACTTAACCCTGGCCAGCGAGACATCCATGTACATATTAAGCGACACAGATGTACGCAGAGGTAAAATAACTGGCACAAACTGGGCCTGGGATGCACAGAAAGATACCCTGCTCAATTCAGGCCACACCATAGCAACCCCGCTAGAGAATCCGGGGAAGAAGACAGGAGGAGAAGGCGAACACGAGGACTGGGTAGCCGTAGGCTCCGCCGATGGCTATGTAACCTATGCCGATTTCTCTGCAGTCAACGTCCAATTTCTGCCACCGCCAGCGCAACGCATCCCAACACCCGCAGCTGGTAACACACACGTCGTCTTCGATGAGAAATTCCATGAAAACAGCATCATTTATGCCGCTAGCAACGATACAGCAGCAGGAACCAGCGGCAAGATGTACCGCTGGACAGTGGGTAAAAGCACCGCCTGGGACGAATTAGAGCCGCCAAATAACGCCTTCTATGGGATATGCCAGGCAAGAGATGTCCTCTATGGAGTATGGAACATCGCAACACCCCCGGAGACACCGCCTGGAGTTGATCGCACACTGTATCCGCGCTCCGCTATACCACCACCCATCGAATGGGATGACCTGACAACGGGGTTGCCCACACCACCAAGCGTTTTCTTCACCCGCGAACCAACAGCGCTGAAGATATCAACAAATGACTACAATAACCTCTGGGCAATAGATGACCGGAATTACGATTTTGCCAACAAGCTCGGCTGCCTCTGGGCTTATACTGACACCATGACGAGGAAGGGCCCCTGGGCAACAGCACCACCCAGCGGTGATTTGATACCAGTTGACCCGGTTTCAGGTCGAGCCGACGAGGTGAATTTCGCCTGGGACTCGCTTGAATCCGCCACCGGATACGAGTTGGAAATAGCCAAAGACAAGGATTTCACAATTCGAATTTTAAGCAGCGACAACATAACGCCGGTAGACCAGACAGCGCCAGCAGTCTATTTCCCAGCGGGTGGCTTGAGCCCTACACCAGCTTCCGCTATTGGCAACTGGGGCAATCTGGAAGCCGGCCACGACTATTACTGGCGTGTTAGAGCTAGCCGCGCCGCAACCGGCGAGATTATCCACAGCCCCTGGTCAGCAACCATGTATTTCACCGTCAAGATTGGAGTCCCAACCACGGCAGAGCACTTGGGGCTTAAACTGCTGAAACCGAGCACCGGCTGCCGCGACGTGTCACTCACCCCATCTTTTTCCTGGGCACCATTCCCGAAGACGACAGCCTACGAATTCGTGCTAGCCAGAGACCCTGCCCTATCAAACTACATCGTTAAAACCACAATCTCAGGCACTGCCTACGAATACAAAGAGGATATTCTCGACACCGGCACTGTGTATTACTGGCAAGTTAGAGCCATCAAGCCAGTGCCCAGTGACCCCAGCCCAGTGTCCACCTTCACCACAATCACCGCCGACGAAGAGCCACAACCAAGCATCCCCAAAAAGACCAGCCCCCCTTTCTGGATATGGATAGTAATAGGCATTTATGCGGTGCTGATCGTCGCTTTAATTGTGTTCGCCTCCATGAAGCCAGCTTATTTCGGCCCCACGGTCAAGCGTGACAGCGAGCCCCAGCCCTTCACAGGAAAATCCACAAACCCCTTCACCCGAATAATCAAAGCTGTCTCCCTCAGAATGAGACGCAGTCGCTATCTGGACAAACCACAGAGCAGAGAAGCAATGGAACCAGAGCCTGACGCTCAATTTCAGCAAGCAATCAAGCCACGCCACATTGTCGAAAAACCCGCCAACCCATTTTCTGAGAAGATGAGGGCACTCTTCAACCGCATAGCTGAAGCTACATCCCCACGGATAAGAGAACGCCACTACCTGGATGAATTAGAGGAAAAAGGCATAATAAAACCAGAGGCAGCGCCCATTGAAGAACTGCCAAGGGAAAGCTTGCTCTCGCGGCTGAGGCACAACATCCTTTCCAGATTCAGAAAAAGGCAACACCCCGAAGACGAGGAGAATTTCCAGTAGCGCCAAGGAGGAGAGAGGAAGGAAACGACAAGGCTAGCGCGTATTATAATAGACTTCAGCACTGCCGATATCCAGCCACAATTCATCGAAGACGTAGGCACATACCGAGTCTATCTTCACCAAATGAGTAATGAAATCACCGAGGTTATCCTTCCTGCCATGGGATGCGAATTCAGACACCAGAGGCAATATCCTTGCAGGAAGTATCCAGCAAGCCGTTGCCACTAGGCTCGATTTAGGTGACTTTGGTTTCTCTTCGAATTCAACAACCTTGTTCCCATCCAGCCTGACCACGCCATACTCTGCAGCTTTGCTTCGGTCACCAATATCATAAACAGCCACCAGCGTAGTCCGACCGTCAAACGCAGAGATAAACTTAGATAAACTGAACTCAAAGTAGTTGTCAGCGGCAACCACCATCAAATCGTCTTCTATCCGGTTCTCCGTGATAGCATAATTTAAAGACCCAATCGCTCCGAGACTCTGTTCCGGAGTAAGAACTGGCTCTACACACAGGCTAATTTGTCGCTTTAATGCAGACATCCACCGGCAAAAATCTGGCTCAAATTTCTTATTGGTAGTAACAACCATGCCTACATCAACAGGAATCTTATTCACAATATGATTTATCAAAGGCACACCTTTGTACTCCAGGTGTGCCTTGGGCTTGTCAATAGTCAGAGGATAGAGCCTGGTGCCGAAACCACTGGCAAGAATTAAACACTTCATTGCCGCACTAAACGCCACTCGTATATATAATCGTGAGAAAAAACTTCCCCTGGAAGAAGGCCTCAGATAATCACTTTGGTAGCGGGGGTTGGATTTGAACCAACGACCTTCGGGTTATGAGCCCGACGAGCTACCACTGCTCCACCCCGCGGCGTTTTTAACAGTGAACAGGTTTTCGTGCTTTGCCTGAGGTAGGTCAAAGACCTCGACCATTAGTACGGCTTAGCTCAACATATTGCTATGCTTACACACGCCGCCTATCAAGCAAGTAGTCTTCTTGCGGTCTTACTCCTTCCCGAAGGAAGGATGGGAGATCTCATCTTGAGGTGGGCTTCGCACTTAGATGCTTTCAGCGCTTATCCCATCCAGACTTGGCTACCCAGCATTGCCGTTGGCACAACAACTGGCACACCAGAGGTCTGTCCTTCCCA
>VGOO01000072.1 GCA_016875925.1 Chloroflexota bacterium | reverse complement strand
CGAGATTACAGAAAGGCGGTGGCTGCTATCAGGAGAGCCATGCCAGAGGTAGCCATCACCACGGATGTCATGGTAGGTTTTCCTGGCGAGAGTGATGAGGAGTTTGCAGAAAGCTATCGTTTCTGCCAGGAGATTGGCTTTGCTGACATGCACGTTTTTGTATATTCCCCCAGACCGGGGACTCCAGCGGCTAAGATGCAGGGACAGGTGGATAGCAGGGTCAAGAAAGAGCGCAGTCTAAAGATGTTGGAGCTGGCGCGGCGAAGCGCTCAGCAGTTTGCTGGTCGGTTTGTGGGATGTGAGATGGCAGTTCTCTGGGAGAATGAAGTTACGCCGGGCAGCGGCGTGTATTCGGGGCTTACGGATAACTATATCAGGATATTTGCCAGGAGCCAGAAGCCACTGGCCAATCAAATAATGCCGGCGAGGCTGGTCAAGATGCACAAAGACGGACTGTGGGGAGAGAGCATCGCGTGAAGCTCAGGATTAAAGTCGTGCCCAATTCAAAGACCGGCGAGGTTGTCAAGGAAGGCGATTTGCTCTTGGTGAAGGTGAAGGAACCAGCCAGGGAGGGGAAGGCTAACAGGGCAGTCATCAAAGCCCTGGCCAAGCATTTTGGGGTTCCACAGGATTCGGTGTGCATCTCCAGCGGGCTAAATGGCAGGAATAAGATAATCGAGATAATTGAGAGATAATGTAATTAGTCTGAAGTTGGCGGTAAATGGCACAAGCTATGGAGGTCTTCGATACGGAAGGCAGATTTGGCACTGTACTTAGGGAAGCGAGATTCCAGGTCTTCGAAGTACATGTAGGTAATCTTGTTTTCCAAGAACAGAGGGTGTCCTATATAAGAAGAGGTCGTCAATTCCTGTTGTAGTTTTCTGCGTCTAGATTTTGGAGCCACGATGGTTAGCTGGTGTCTTTTGCCTAGATTGGGTGCAGCCGTTAGCAAGGCCACAAAGCGCTCTAATGCGCTCAAAATAGAGGTATGTTCCTCTATCTCGAAAGCCCAAATTGGTGTGCCGTCATCCAACGTCCAGATAATATCGATTTGCTGGATACGTTTGAGTTGCTCTGGCTCTGCCTTGATGTTCAAGTGTGTTGGCGGTTTTAGCACTGCCAGCATAGGGTCGTTTCTCTCGTGCTTGCCGATGTAGGGAACGAGGCCAGCTTTCTGGCATAACAAGGCAAGGCGATATATCTGTTGGTTATGTCGGGTACTTTCTGGTATTTCAGGAATATACTGTTCTCTTGTCTCAAACAGCAATGGCAAAACACCCTGCTGTGACAATACATCAGGGCCTTTCAGTTCCCAGTTGATGCCGTCATGAGAGATGGCTACTTCTTTTAGGACGTCGGCAATATCCTGCTTTGAGGGCTTGTGTCCATTGACAAGTCTTGGCAGGATGGTGGTCACGATGCTATCGAAATTCGCCTTACCCATCTTGCGTAGATAGCCTATCACGTAGTACCTGATGCGTTCCTTTGGTGGGATAAAGTTACCGATTTCGCGCCCTGCCTTTATTTGCCAAAGGTCATTATCGTCAAGCTGGAAATCGCTCTCCAATATTGCCAAGATATCGCCTATCTTCCTTGAGGCAGCGTCGAAGAAGAGGTCGTTTTCGAACAAGTCTGGTACTACTTCTCTGAGTATTTCCTCTGTGGTAGCACCTCCCTCGCGGTAGATGACTCTTTCGGCAACGTTCTTAATCAGGTTTGCCATGGGCAAGGACATGGGCTGAGATATTTTTCTCGTTGCTGTCTTCTGGAAGTTGACGACCAGACTTTCTCCCAGGACACGTAACGGGTTCTTCACTTTGTGGAAGGTCTGCTTGGCTAATGGCTGGGCGGTTGTATTGATATATTCAAAGCCGATGTAGCGCATCATGTCTCTGATGGCATACCACAGCTTGGTTTCCTTGTGATGGAAGACCAGCGACAGCCAGGCTTCGTCTTTGAGAGCGTAGAACATCTGCTCAAAGGACTTTTGGAGAACTCCGAGGTAATGGTTCTCATCAAACTGCTGCTCTCCGCCTTCTATAGCCTCTCTTTGACGCATGTCTTCGGTGACTTCGAATTCCAGCCATGCATGCCACATGGTGCTCAAATCGAGATAAGCTATATGAGCGCCATAAGGCGGGTCGGTATAGATGTAGTCCACCGATTTCTCGGGTGTGTACTTGAGCAGGTTCTCTGCCGAGTCGCAATGGACACTGAAAGTCTCCCCTTCCTTGGCAAAGTCGCCAAAAATAGCATCGCCTCTCTTTTTAGCGTTGGCAACTAATTTTGCCCTGATGGAGAACAAATCCAATATATTACGGTAATCAGGTGTTGGAGGCACCCAGTAACGGTACACTTTGAAGATGCCACTATCTCCACCACCAGCATGCTTTGAGTCTATGCCATACGTCATGCTCGCTCTGGCTAGAATACCTGAGAAGACGAATAACAGAAGCCATCGCGCTTGCTCATGTTTGGTTTTCATAATAGCTGCTTTGAGGTATGACAGGGATATTAGCTGTGCTCTACCAAATAAGTCTTCTACATATTCCCTATCGGCGTTGGAAGGGAGCTTTATATCTTTGGGATACCACTCTTTTAATTTGTAGTCCTCCAACTCATTTGGCGAGGCTTTGCGGACAAAATCAACAACTGGCTTCATCTGCTTCTCAACTTGGCGGTAGGCGTCCCAATAGGCATTAAGGTCGAAAGGTGACAGGCAGCTCATCCTGGTGATAAAGACAGCCAGAGGGTCGAGGTCAATGCACAGTGCTCGGCGTCGATTAGTCAGAGCCTCGATGGCGGTGACACCGCTGCCGCAGAAGGGGTCAGCAACCAAACCGCCCTCGGGGCAAAAGTGGCGGATATACTCCCCGACCAGATTAGAAGGTTGCTTGGTATAGAAAGGGTGTATCTTGTAATGCCATGCCTTCGACTTCTCAGCAGGAAAGGCGTGGCGAATTGGCTCAACTACAATTGGTGCTGCTACCTGATTAACCATAGTTGGGGCTATTATAGTTTGTGCTTCTTGCCTTAGCAATAGGTTTGGGCTTTGTTGTCTTTGTTTGCCAGTGCTATACTAAAGGTGTTTCCAGGTTGAGGGGTTGCTGGGAGAGTCTCAAGATAAACGGGGGTGAGCTAAATGGCAAAAGCGAAAGTAATTGTAAACCCGGCTGCAGGCGCCGGGAAAACAGTCAAGAAATGGCCCAGGGTTAAGGAGCTCCTGGAAGGCATGAAGCTCGATTTCGATTTTGAGCTTACCGATGCTCCAGGCCATGGCATGGAGATGGCAAAAGCCGCAGGTAAGAAAGGCTATGAATTCATTGTATCGGTTGGTGGCGATGGGACCATACACGAAATTGCCAATGGCTTGTACCAGGCTGGAGTTGCTGCCCAGGTGCCTGTGGGCATTGTGAACACAGGGACAGGTGCTGATTACATCCGAACCATCGGGGTGCCGCGCCGCTACAAAGAGGCTTGCAAATGCTTGCTCAGCCCTAATAGACGCATGGTGGACCTGGGTGTTGTCGAGTATACCCGTAAAGGCAAACGGGAGAAGCGGTTGTTTGTGAACTTTGCCGGCATCGGCTTCGATGCTGAGGTGGTTCGAACAACGACCGAGAAGTTCAAAGCCCTGGGTAGTATGCCTTCCTACTTGATGGGACTGCTCAGCACCCTGGCGTCATATGAGAACCGAGATGTCAAAATCATCGTGGATGGCAAGTCCGGCGAAAGAAGGATATGCACAGTGATGTTGAACAATGGCAGGTATGGGGGTGGTGGCATGAAGCCAGCGCCAGATGCCGACCCGGGAGACGGCTTCTTCGACCTGATGATTATTGATGATATAACCAAGCCTGATTTGCTGGTATCGATACCCAGGATTTACTCAGGTACGCATGGGACACATCCCAAGGTGACCTTGACCAGGGCAAAAGAAGTGGAGATACACCCTACTCAGAACTCTGCTGTCCAGGCTGATGGAGAGTTGTTGGGAGAGGCTCCAGCCCGCTTCAGTATATTACCTGCTGCGCTGAGCATAATAGTTGAATAGCTAAAACCAGTGCCGGGTTAAACGCTTTTTCACGGTGCTGAATCCAGAATTACCTTTATCTGTGGCACTTCTTCTACTAGCCGCGCTAGAGGAACTTCTTCACCCGTAATTCTGAAGGCTCTTTTCGCTGTTTTATTGACCAGCACTGTGTAGATAGGTTGCTTGCGGCCGAAAACCGAGAGGCTGCCATTCAGGCGATAACAGCGGGCTAATGTGGTTATCACAGGGATGATAGTTATCCCTGCTATTATTATTGGTTCGCCGACGGTTATTTCTTTGCTTTCCATTTGGCCAATATCAGCTTTCTGGTAACTATGAGACCGGGCCTGGACAGGACAAACCCTGCCAGTGGGGGGAGAAGCAGGATGGGTTGTAGCCTGGCTGTGGCGCAAGCATGGCCCTGGAGGAAAACTTCCTCAGTGAAATTAGGCTGGAGGGAAACGGAATACGGCGAGAAATAGTGGACTAACAAGTTAAGCGGCGCCAGAAAGGCGAAGAGAAGCCCTAGGTCAGCGGGGTTTTCCAGACCGACCTTAAAATCCGCTGCCAGTTCCTTTATCTTGATTTTACGGAGGATATTCTTGACCAGCCGAAAAAATCGGCTGGCCAGGCCTTTAGTACGCAGGATATCCAGGATAGTATCAAATTCCAGACCGTTTCTTTCAGGCTTTGCTATGTCATCTGGTGGTCTTTTTTCGTTGATTAATTCGCCGGAGACCAAGCCATCCAGCCATCTTAATCTTATGCTGAGCTTTGGTTTCTTGGTGGTGTCGAAGCGCAACGAGATATATACGGGAACACAGAGCGTGAGCAAGACTAAGAGGACAAGGCTAGCTATGAGATAGATGGCCCACAACTATTTCTCCTCTTCTTTTTTCTTACCTCCCAATTTCTCGGTGACTTTCTCTACGACACCGGGCACAGAGTCGGTCAGCTTTTCTAGGGCTGCTGCCATAGCGCCTTTTATCGGCTCTATACGTGTGCCGTCCTTGTCTATGACGATAACGGCTATGGGTCTGACTCCAGCGCCACCGCCGGTAGCGCTTCCCGAACCGTGCCCTGGCTGTTTCTCATCCCCCTTAGACGAACCACCCCCAGCCCCAAAACCAAAGCCAACGCTGAGCAGTGGAATGAGAGTGGTATCACCGATTTGGATAGGCTCGCCCACCACTGTCTTGCTATTCAGGACTTTCTCTACCTCCCCCAAAGTAGTCTTAATCAACTTGTCCAGGTCGTCCATGATTTCCTCCCTGTGCGCCAATCAATAAAGATTATAACACGATGATACTGACTCCCCCAAGGCAATCGAATCAGGATGTAGTTTCACCTTCCTTTGAATCCTCAGATTCTCTAAGCAAAGGCCGGCTACGCAGCCAGCGATGTATCTCGTCAAGGACTGGCGGTGCCACACTGAATACCTCAATGTCTTTGGGGAACTGGACCATGTGTCCTTCTCTAATGAACAGGATAGCTGTTTCGTCAGGTTTGAGCGTTTCGTCAATTCTCTTGCCGATGTGCTCATATCTTCGCTTGTGCGCTTCCATGTAGAACTCGGAGACCTTTTTAGCCACCTTCTCGGTGATAAAGCCGATAAGCAGGCACCTCTCCCAGTCCATGCTTTCTTCAGCCATTTCCCTGTCCTCCACAGCTTCCAACAGGGCCTTGTTCTGACACTTCTGCCTGACTATGCGGCAGCTATCAGGGTTTAATTTCTCCAGGATTTCTAGACCTTGTTCGCCACCCATGCTAAGCGATTCGTGATAAATGCGATTTACCCTGCCCACCTTTGCTTCCAGGTTCTCTATTTGCTGGGCTACCTCTTCCCAGAATTTCTTATATTTCTCCAAGTACTCGGGAGGTGCATCTTTGCCAGCATATAGCAGGGGCACCATGAACAGCTTCCTCTTCAGTTTGAAATTTTCAGCTTCTGGCTTCTCTATCTTGCCTAGTTCCCGTGCCATGGTTCTCCTTTCTGCCCAGCGCAAAGGATTTTCAGATATTCTAGGTGCTAGCAGATTCTAAATGCAAGGAGCCTGAAAAATAACATTGTAGACAGGTTTATGCAGTCTCAGCTATACTGCTAACGTTTTGCTCACACATTATTTCGAACAGGGGGTAATACAGACATGGATTTCAAACTGACAGATGAGCAACTAAAGCGCCGCGGGGAATTCTTCGCCGTATGCAAGGAATTAGAAAGGGTCAAACCGCCTAACTGGGTAGGGATAGAAGCCATGTACCGCGATGATGAATGCTGGGAGTTCCATCGGCATTGCGCCAGGGAATTTGGGAAGAGAGGATGGCTAGCTCTGGCGTGGCCGGCTCAATATGGTGGCATAGGCGATATGATGGACAAGGTGATGTTCTCAGAAGCGAGAGGGTATCATGGGATTCGCGGCATGGATGTATTTGGCGTGCAGATGCTAGCTCCCACCATCCTCCATGCTGGCAACGAAGACATAAAGCGCAGGTTCCTTCCCCCGATTGCCTCGGCAGAGGTAATGTGGTGTGAACTATGGAGTGAACCCAACGCTGGCTCTGACCTGGCAGCCCTCACCACCACTGCCATAAAGAAGGGAAACGAATATATCATAAATGGGCAGAAAATCTGGACAACCGGTGCCCATCGAGCTGACTGGGGATTTGGTGTCTTCAAGTCGGACCCGGAAGGCAAGAAGCACCATAACCTATCATTTTTGCTTATGGATATGAAAACGCCCGGCATAACGGTGAGGCCTATTCCTTACATGACTGGAAATCCGGCATACAATGAAGTCTTTTTTGACGATGTTCATGTCCCGGCGGAAAACACCGTTGGCCAGGAGAACGGAGGCTGGGCAGTAGTCAACATTCTAGCCGGATTTGAGCGTTCGGGAATCGACCAGGTAATGTCGATGGTTCGAGGCGTCGAGGAGCTAGTGAAATTCTGTAACGAGACAAAGCGCGGTGGACAGCCATTGTCCAGAGACCCACTCATCCGCAATAGGCTGGCGCAGTTGGCTATCGAAGTCGAAGCCGCCCGCACCCTGGCATACCGTATAGCCGACTTGCAGAATCAGGGTGAGATGGCACTGATGGACGCCTCTGCTGGAAAGGTGTTCTTCAGTGAGACAGGCGAGCGCCTGGCATTCTTTGCCACAGACATGCTCGGGCCTTATGGCCAGATAAGGCATTCCAAGTGGGCGCCTCTCAGCGGCTTGTGGGAGGATATGTACCAAGAGTGTTTTGTGACCACTATCTCTATGGGCACCAACGAAATCCAGCGTAACATCATCGCCTGGTATGGCCTGGGCCTGCCCAGAATGAAGTAGGAGGAATCATGGACCTGAGATTTAGCGAGCAACAAGAGATTCTGAAGAAGATGGCCAGGGACTTCCTTACCACGGAATGCCCCAAGGCCTTAGTCAGGGAACTGGAAAAAGACGAAAAGGGATACTCTCCAGCACTCTGGAAAAAAATGGCTGAACTGGGTTGGATGGGCTTGGTCATCCCGGAAAACTACGAAGGTATGGGATACGGCTTCCGGGACTTGACCGTCCTGGTCGAGGAGATAGGCAGGAATATCCTGCCAGGACCTCTGCTCTGCACCATTATCAGCACCTTCCCTATCCTGGAGAACGGCACCGATGAGCAGAAGAAGGACTTTCTACCCAAAATAGCCAGAGGCGAACTCATCCTAACACCAGCTCTATTAGAAGCCGAAGGTACCCTCGATGCTTCGGGCATTGCTTTAAAAGCAACAGCCAAAGGCGATGATTTCGTCATCAACGGCACCAAGATGTTCGTTGAGATGGCACACGTGGCCGACTATTTCGTGCTGGCTGCCAGGACTAAGGCCAGTACCTCTGAAGACGGCATTA
>VGOO01000071.1 GCA_016875925.1 Chloroflexota bacterium | reverse complement strand
AACCATATTGTTTAGGACTTTGCGAGAGGATATCCAGACCGTATTTACCAAGGACCCGGCCGCTAGAAGTGTGCCAGAGGTGCTCTTCTGCTATCCGGGCTTGCACGCTGTTTGGTGCCACCGTCTGGCACACTTCCTGTGGCAGCATAGGTGCCGCTTCCTGGCCCGCTTGCTTGCGCACTCCAGCCGCTTCTTCACAGGCATCGAAATTCACCCCGGAGCTAGAATCGGCAGGCGCTTCTTCATAGACCACGGTGCTGGTGTAGTCATCGGAGAGACATCTGAGATAGGCGATGATGTGCTCATTTATCAGGGGGTAGTCCTCGGCGGCACCAGCCTGAAAAAGGGGAAACGCCATCCCACCATCTGCAACAATGTGGTTATCGGCACTGGCGCCGTAGCCCTGGGAAATATCACCATAGGTGATGGCGCCAAAATAGGCTCCGGCTCAGTTGTAGTGAAATCGGTCCCGCCAGGCGCTACCGTGGTCGGCATACCCGGCAGAGTAGTAGAAAATGGTCACGAACCGCTCACAGAGTTGGAACACGGCAAGCTGCCCGACCCTGTAGCCGAGGCTATTAGATTCGTCCTCAAGAAGCAAGATGCTCTAGAAGAACGCCTAAAATACGTTGAGAACCAGAGCCATAAGCCTGCCATCGAAGACGAATTAACTGCACTGAGGGAAAAAATAGATAGGGAGTTCAGCCAAGGAGAGGGGATATGAAGTTTGAAACTAAGGCCATCCACGCTGGAGACCGACCAGATACCCGCTTTGGCGCTGTCTCTGTGCCCATATACCAGACATCCACTTTTGCCTTTGAAGATGTGGGCAAGACCAGGGGTTACGATTACTCGCGTACAGCCAATCCCACGCGCAAGGTGCTGGAAGATACCATCGCCCAGCTTGAGGGCGGAAAGGCAGGCTTTGCCTTCGCCACCGGCATGGCTGCCGAAACCACAGTCATCCACCTCTTGAAAACCGGTGACCACATTGTCTGCGGAGATGACGTCTACGGCGGCACCTACAGGCTATTTCAGAACGTAATGAACAACTTCGGACTGGACTTCACTTTCGTAAGGATGAACAGCAGAAAGGCTATCGAAGACGCCATAAAGCCCAACACCAGGATGATCTGGCTGGAAACTCCCTCCAACCCGCTGCTAAATATCGTCGATGTAGAGATGGTAGCTGACATAGCTAAACGCCGTGGCATACTCACCGCCATAGATAACACCTTTGCCACTCCCTACCTCCTGAGGCCTATCGAATATGGTATCGACCTGGTGGTTCATTCTACCACCAAGTACCTGAATGGCCACTGCGATGTGGTCGGTGGTGCTGTGATCACTACCACTGACGAACTGACAGAACGTGTTCAGTTCCTGCTCAACGCAATGGGCACCTGCGCCTCGCCCTTCGATTGCTGGCTGGTGTTGCGCGGCATCCAGACTCTACCAATACGAATGGAAAGGCACCAGGAAAACGCCTTTGCCATTGCCCGCTATCTTCAACACCATAAAGCAGTGAGCAGGGTATATTATCCCGGACTGGAATCCCACCCGGGACACGAAATCGCCAAGAGGCAAATGAAGGGGTTCGGCGGCATGGTCTCATTCGAACTGAAAGGCAGTATCAAGGCAGTAAACACTTTCTTGAAGCGTATAAAGATATTCGAGCTGGCAGAATCTCTGGGCGGAGCTTCCTCATTAGCAGAGCATCCAGCCACCATGAGCCACGCCTCAATGCCACCGGAATACAGGGCTAAGATAGGCATCACCGATAACATGGTTCGGCTCTCTGTGGGACTGGAGCACGCCGATGACCTCATCGAAGACTTGTCTCAGGCGCTGGGCGCTGGCTGAAGGAGCGGAAGATGTCATTTGCCACAGGTTTAAGGTGTCGAAAGTGCGGGCAGGAATACCCCTTGCAGCCTCTCAAGGTCTGCGATTTTTGCCTCAGCCCTGTCGAGGTCAATTATGACTACAAGGCTATGTCTAAAGCAGTCAGCCGCGACAGCATCGCTGCTGGCCCAACAACTATCTGGCGCTATCGCGACCTGCTCCCCGTGGAAACCAAACATGAAATAGACCTGGGGACAGGCATGACCCCACTGGTCAAGGCCGACAACCTGGGATGGGAATTGGGACTGGAGAGGCTCTATATCAAGAACGACTGCCTCACCCCCACCTACTCCTTCAAGGACAGGGCGGTAGCCGTGGCCGTGAACAAGGCAAAGGAGTTCGGCTTTGACACCGTTGCCTGTGCTTCCACGGGCAATCTTGCTGCCAGCGTGGCTGCCCATGCTGCCAAAGCAGGCATGAAAGCATATGTCTTCGTCCCCTCCAATGTAGAGCCAGGCAAGCTGGTGGGAGTATCCATTTACAAGCCCAACCTGGTAACCGTTGAAGGCAGCTATGATGACGTCAACCGTCTCTGCGCCGAGGTAGCTCAGAGATACAACTGGGGCTTCATAAACATTAATCTTCGGCCTTATTACGCCGAGGGCAGCAAGACACTGGGCTACGAAGTAGCCGAGCAACTGGGATGGCAATCTCCCGACTGCGTGGTAGCGCCCGCAGCCTCCGGCCTGCTGTTCACCCGCATTTGGAAGGGACTGCAGGAGCTGTCCATGCTCAAGCTAATCGACCCGGTCAACACGCACATGTATCTCACACAAGCCGCCGGCAGCTCCCCTATCGTGAAGGCACACGAAGCCGGCAGCCTCCATATCCATCCGGTGACGCCAAACACCATTGTCACCTCCATAGCCATAGGAAATCCCGCCGATGGCTACTACGCACTGATGGTTGCACGACAGTCAGGTGGCGGAGCACAAGACGTCAACGACGAAGAAGCCATCGAAGGCATGAAGCTGCTGGCTGAAACCGAGGGCATCTTTGCCGAAGCCGCCGGCGGTGTGGTCATCGCAGGCTTGAGAAAGCTGGTACAGGCTGGGAAAATCCACAAGGGCCAGCTCACCGTTGCCTTCATCACCGGCGCTGGCCCCAGGACACAGGAAATCGTCTCGGACGTGGTACAGCCCGTCAAAGTCGAACCTAACCTGAAATCGTTCAGCGAAGTGGCCGGTGTAGGCGTTTGAAATGATTGCCGATTTGCATTAACCTAACTATGACAAAACCAGGAGGACCCCATGGCTAAGAAACAAGTGATGTTCACCTTCCCCCACGACCTGATAAAGGAACCAATCATATATCTTCTTTCTCACAAATTTGAGGTGGTCACCAACATCCGCCGTGCCGATGTCACAGAAAACAGAGGCTGGGTAGTCCTAGAACTGGAAGGTGAAGACAAGGAAATCGATGCCGGCATCGCCTGGGTCATAGAAAAAGGAGTCAGAGTAGACCCCATCGAGGGTGACATCATCGAGGGCTAAGATATGAAGAGAATATACCTGGACTATGCCGCCACCACACCCACGCATCCTGAAGTAGTAAAGACCATGCTCCCCTACTTCAGCGACACCTTCGGCAATCCCTCAAGCATCTATCACCTGGGACAGGAGGCGCGGGACGCCATCGAGAAATCGCGGGACTCAGTTGCCACACTTATCGGTGCCCGCAGCGACGAAATCGTGTTCACCGGCAGCGGTACCGAAGCCGATAACTACGCCCTCAAAGGCGTGGCTTTCGCCAACTGCGACAAGGGGAATCATATTATCACCAGCACCATCGAGCACCATGCCGTGCTGGAAACCTGTACTTTCCTGGAAAAACAGGGCTTCTTAGTGACCTACCTGCAAGTGGACAAATATGGCTTGGTTGACCCCGACGATGTCAAGAAGGCCATCACAAGCAAAACCATCCTCACCTCAATCATGCACGCCAACAATGAAATCGGCACCATAGAACCAGTCGCCGAGATTGGCAAAATCGCCAAAGAAGCCGGCATCTATTTTCACACCGATGCCGTTCAGACCACAGGGCATATCCCCACCGATGTCAACAAGCTGAACGCTGACCTGTTTTCCATATCTGCCCACAAGCTCTACGGCCCCAAGGGAACGGGATGTCTGTATATCAGGAAAGGCACCAAGATAAACTCGTTCATGCACGGCGGACACCAGGAAAATGGCAGGCGGGCCAGCACCGAAAATGTGCCAGGCATCGTGGGCCTGGGCAAAGCAGCAGAAATCGCCCAGCAGCAGCGGGACACGGAAGCCGCCAGGATAACCGCTCTCCGCAACCACCTCCTGGAAGGAATTTTCAGCAAAATCGAGGACACACGCCTTAACGGCCACCCAGAGTTGAGGTTGCCTAATAACGTCAATATACTGGTCAATTACGTGGAAGGCGAAGCCATGCTGCTGCTTCTGGATCAGGAAGGAATCTGTGTTTCCACCGGCTCAGCCTGCAGCTCCTCAGACCTCGGCCCGTCTCATGTGCTCATGGCACTAGGTCTTTCCCCCTATGAAGCCCACGGCTCACTCCGCTTCACCCTGGGCAAATGGACTACTGAGGAAGACATAGACTACGTTCTGGAAGTCTTCCCTGCAATCGTGGCTCGTCTTAGAGCCATGTCACCGCTCGCCAGAGGCCGCAAATAATCTACAGCCAGGAGCTAACCCCATGAACGAAATGCCAGCCATAGGTAAGATATCACCACAGGTTTTTGAGCAACTTATTCTGCCCCGGCTGGGAGCCAGGAGCGACAAAATCCTGGTTGGACCTCAGAGCGGCGTAGATGCTGGCATAGTAGAAATCGGCGATAAGGCGCTCTCCCTCACCTGCGACCCCGTCTTCATCGTGCCTGAATACGGCTGGGAGAGGTCGGCATGGTTCGCCATCCACATCATCGCCTCAGATTCCGTCACCAGCGGGCTGAAACCTCAATACCTGGCCATAGACCTCAACCTTCCCATGGAGATGACGCCAGAGCAACTGGAAATCATATGGGACACCATGCACCGAGAATGCAGTAAACTGGGCATCGCCATCATCACCGGTCACACCGGCCGCTACGAGAACTGCCACTACCCTATGGTCGGCGGCGCTACCATGGTCGGGGTCGGCAATAAAAACGAATACGTCTCACCCGGATTCGCCAGGGCTGGAGACCAGATAATCATCACCAAGGGGCCAGCTATCGAGGCCACTGGCATCTTTGCCACCATGTTCCCCCAGCTCATCGAGAGGGAATTTGGCCAGGACTTCAGCAATCGGGCCCAGCGAGTCTTCTACCAGATGTCAGTGGTAGAGGATGCTATGACTGCAGTCAGTGTAGGCGTCAGGGAAAATGGTGTCGTAGCCATGCATGACGCCACCGAATGCGGCATCTGGGGTGGACTGTACGAGATAGCCCAGGCTGCCAATCTGGGCGTGAGAGTGGACAAGGAAAGCATCGTCGTGGAGGATTGTGTGCCTGAGATATGCCGCTACGTCGACATCGACCCCTATTCCTCCATCAGCGAAGGCACCCTCATCATAGCCTGCAGAGAACATAAAGCTGCAGACATCCTGAAAGCACTTTCAGGCAAGGGCATAAACGCCTCTGTCGTCGGTGAATTCACCAATCCTGAGATGGGCATGGTGCTTATCAGCGAAGGCAAGGAGAGAAAGCTGGAGCATCCCATCGTTGACCCGTTCTGGAGGGCCTTTTACAACGCCCTCGAGAAGCAAACAGAGGAGGCGAGAAACTAGGCAATAGGCAACAGGCAATAGGCAACAGTACAAAAAGAATTAACTAAAAAGGAGATAAGTCATTGAATAAAACAGTTTGGTACTTAGGCATAGTAGTAATAGTCCTGGCAGTCATTTCACTGGTCATGGGATTAGCTTTCATCGGCCAGGGTTTATCCAAGCAAACCTACATCATCAATGCCATGAAAGAGGAAAAGGTACCCCTGGCAGCGCTAGGCGTCAAGGGGGTTGACCCCACCGAGATCATCGACACCGCAAAGGAAGCAGAGATAGCAGGTAATACCGTCCGCGAGCACCGCCACGGTATAGCTGCAAGCTACAAGGAGTTGCTGGGCACCGGCAAATTTGACCCCACCAATCCCAAGCATCTCACCTACTCACAGGCAATCAACCTGGAGAACTACCTGTTCCTGGGAGTGGCTGGTTTGGGACTGGTGACTGTAGTGCTGGCTAGCGGCGGCTTCATGATAGTTACTGCCCTGGCACTTGGTGCCATCGGCTTCGCCCTGCTCAAAATAGCCCGGGCATAGCACCGATAGTAGGGCAGACCTCAATAAACGTAGGGGCAAACCTTAATAAACGTAGGGGCAGACCTAAAGGTCTGCCCCTACCCTCCTCTCACAGCTTCCCAAATCCCCTTGTCTTACGAGTCCCTCCCACTTCCACCACACAGCTATTCCACCGCTGCGCCCAAAGTGCTATCCTTTATCAATCACAGAACCGAGGAGGTGCCAGGATGAGCATGATGACCGGAAAACAATATCGGGAAAGCCTGAGCAAGCTCAAGCCAGAGATATACTACATGGGAGAGCGTATAGAAAGCGTGATAACCCACCCTGCCTTTACACCCCATGTCAACGCAGCCGCCTTGACCTATGACATGGCTCTGGCCCCCGAATTCGAAGAACTGCTGTCCACAAAATCCCATCTTACCGGCGAAAAGATAAATCGTTTTACCCACATACACCAAAATCACGATGACCTGGTGAAAAAGGTCAAGATGCTGCGCGCCCTGGGACAGCAGACAGGTAGCTGCTTCCAGAGATGTGTTGGTTTTGACGCCCTGAACGCCACCTACTCAGTTACTTATGATATGGACAAGAAGCTGGGCACAAAATATCATGAACAATTCAGCAGCCTCCTCAAGGAAATCCAGTCCACCGACATCATGATTTCCGGAGCCATGACTGACCCCAAAGGCGACCGTCGCCTCTCGCCCAGCCAGCAGAAAGACCCCGACCTTTACGTGCATATAGTGGAGAAAAGAGATGATGGCATCGTGGTCAGCGGCGCCAAGGCGCACATTACCGGCGCGGTGAACTCGCACGGCCACCTGGTCATGCCTACCTCTGCCATGAAGAAAGAGGACGCTGACTATGCCGTCTGTTTCTACGTTCCCGTCGATGCCACCGGTGTATTACACATTTTCGGCCGCCAGACCAATGACACGCGCAAGTGCGATTGCTTCCTGGACCAGGGCAACGCCGAGTATGGAATTGTCGGCGGCGAGGCGCTGATTGTCTTCGATAAAGCCTTCATCCCCTGGAAGCACGTCTTCATGTGCGGTGAATTCGATTTTGCCTACGAGCTGGTGGAGAGGTTTGCCACCTTCCACCGTCAGAACTACGGCGGCTGCAAAGCTGGACTTTCCGACGCCCTCATCGGCGCTACCTACGCCCTGGCACAGGTACAGGGAACGGACAGAGCTTCACACGTCAGGGACAAGATAGTGGAGATGGTGCATCTGACCGAGACGCTGTATTGCTGCTCCATAGCCTGCTCCTGTCAGGGATACGCTATGCCCGCCGGCTGCTACATGGCTGACCCACTGCTGGCAAATGTCACCAAGCTGAACGTCACCCGTCACATCTACGAAATCGCCCGCCTGGCACAGGATATCACCGGCGGCATACTGGCAACAGCGCCCGCCGAGAGCGATTGGAAAGACCCCAAAATCGGCAAATACGTGGACAAATACATGAAGGGCATCGCTGAGATACCTGCCGAGACTCGGATTCGCTTAATAAGGCTGCTGGAAGCCATGACCTGCGGCACGGCGCTGGCAGAATCAATGCACGGCGCCGGCTCACCACAGGCACAGAAAATCATGATAGAGCGCCGGGCTAACCTGGAGCGCAAGAAACGCCTGGCCGAGAAGCTGGCCAAAATCGGCGACCAGCCTAAGCTCGTCTGCTAGAAAGATGAGTCCAAAGCGTAAGCCAATTAAAGTAGCCGTAAAGTATTGCGGCTGCTGCAATCCTTATATTGATTTGAGTAGCATAGCCCGCCACCTGGCTGATATGGCACAGACGCGT
>VGOO01000070.1 GCA_016875925.1 Chloroflexota bacterium | reverse complement strand
CTGGAGTCACGCTGTATGAGCCAGAGTTTGCCACTGAACCAATACCGGGGTTTATAGTGACTGTGCCAGCAGGGTTCATAGTTACGTTCCAGGTCAGTACCGCTGTCTGCCCGCTCTGGATGTAGCTAGGGCTTGCTGTGAAGGAGTTTATGACTGGCGGGCAGTCAGGCCGCGGCGCGGGTTGCGGCTGAGTCCTTTCAACAACTACTACCCTGGATACCACGCAGCAGGCTGACCACCTTGTAGTGCAGGGCCATGTATAGTTGCAGCAGTAGGGCCATATACTTCCTTCATAGCAGTATGGAGGATAGTAACTCGGTGCCGGACGAGGGGGTGGGGGAGGAGGAGGAGGTGGTGGTGGTGGAGGAGGTGGCACCGGTGGAAAAGGTGGTGGTGGTGGGGGTGGTGGCATGGGATGAGGCGGTGGTGGAGGGGGTGGCGGCGTGGGAGGAGGAGGTGGTGGTGCGGGTGGAGGCGGTGGTGCTGGTGGAGGAGGAGCCGAGGTAGTGGCTGTCGCTGTAGCCGTAGCTGCGGCTGTAGCGGTAGCGTCGCCCTCTGTAGCGGTGGCTGTCGCTGTAGCCGTAGCCGTGGCGGTGGCCGTAGCGGTATCGTCGGCAGATACCGGTGTGGCCTGGAATAGTGGCGCAGCGCATACTAACAGCGCTGCTACCAGGATTGGGATTGCTTTTTTGAACTTCATTATTGTACCTCCTTATCTAATTTATTTTTTGAATTTGAATAGCAGTGCAGAGAATAGCAACAATGCTATTGCCAGGATGAAGAATGACATTCTGAATTTCATGGTACCTCCTTATCTGTTTCTTGTTTTCGAAAAGTGATGGTCAGTTTGCCGGCAAGCTCAATTACATCGCCGTTAGCAAGTGGATGCCTGCCGGTTCCCTTGATATCCACGCTGTTGACCGTGGTGCCATTGGTGCTACTGCGGTCTTCAATGTAATATTGGCCGTTTTCGTACCAGATGTTGATATGCTGCCTGGATATATAGGGAACATTGCCCTGTGGCATGAATTCTTCAAAGTCCTGCCGGCCAAAAGCCCTGGCGTTGCCTGCCAGCAATATTTCATCACCGCTTGGCATGGTCAGCGTAGCCGGGATTGCCTCTACTACTGGTGTTGTGGCAGGCAATGTATCCGTGGAACGCGTCTCTTCAGTTGGCATATTGTGGCCTGGTTCGGTGTCTGCCGCCTGTTCTCCATGACGTTTTGACGGTCTCCTTACGAGCAATGCAACTGCCACAATGGCTGCTATGACCAATAGAGCTATTAGTCCCCAGAGCAGATAAGGGGGTTGTTCCACGTAAGCTGTTGCCGATGCGGACTGTTTGGTGCCGTCAATATAAGCGGCTGTCAGGGTATAAGTAGTCGTGGTCTTGGGGGACAACTGCGTGGTGCCGCTGATGCCGGCGTTGCCGATATCGGTAATCCAGACGGTGACCGCACCGGGGGCGTTCCAGGAGAGAGATGTTGTCTGTCCTCTCTGTATTTTAGCCTGGGTAATGCTGATGCTAGGTGGCACCCTGGGCATAACCGTTACTGTGATAGTCGATGATGCGGAGCTACCCGATTTACCTTTGGCTATCAGTGTATAGGTAGTGGTGGCAGCCGGAGTTATCGAGGTGGAGCCGGAGGTAGCAACCGTTCCCACCTCCGGCGATATAGTTACGCTAATAGCGTTTGTTGTCGTCCAGGTCAGGATAGCTGTTTCCCCTGTCTCTATCGAGGACTTGTTGGCACTGAACGAGTTGATTACCGGCGGTGAAACTGGTTCAGGTGACAAGCCTGGAATATCTGGCGGATAGTGGTTGCCGGTGTAGTAATAGCTAAGCGAGCGTGTTGTCCATGATTGTCCGGAAAGGAACCACATCTTCCAGTTATATTGTCCAGGAGGGTCAAACGACTGGGCGGCGAATGGCCCAATCTTCCACACGCCAGCGTAGGGGCGATACCATCTGTAGCACAACCAATGTCCGTGTGGAGATGTGCCCGGAGGGTAGTATTCCCAGAGGTAGAAGTAGCCCGGGCCACTGAAAGATACGATTAAGTAACATATCTGGTTGCGATATAACTTGCTCAGCGGCTGTCCGTAGCTGCTGACAAGGTATGCGTCTACTATAGCGCCCGGTGTGCCCGGTGCACTGGGCTGCGGCGGTATCTGCAAGTTAGGCCAGGATTGGCTGTATGTTTCTACGTTAGCTAGCGGTTCTATAAGCTTCCCGCCCTCGTATGGTGGTTGCCAGGGTTCACCAGGGCTTAGCGGTGGCAATGGGTAGTCTTCTGCCTTGACGGGTGAAATTACGCTAGAGGAGATTAGCAAAACCAACGCGGAGGCGAGAAATATGCTTAGAAACCTGGTCATTTGTGTTAGTCGACTCCCGACAAACGCATTTCTCATTTGTTTTAACTATACGTGTGTCAGGCTAAGCCTGCTTGACTACAGGCTGACAGGTTGCTGACAGTTATCTGATAAAAACGAAGGAGGCAGGTGATGTGGTCTGACGGGTTTGTTTACTTGCGGATTTACAGTGTCAAGGAAGATGAAAGGACAGCTTGATAACGCTGGCTACTTCTATGATGTCATTGTCGTTGAGTCTGACCAGCCCTTTACTGTTGATGCTGTCACTGTTGAGCTTGACACCGTTGGGGCTATCCAGGTTCTGGATGAAGAACTGTTCATTTTCGAATTTTATTTCGAAGTGTTGCCTGGAGATGAGACTTAACTCATCCAGATTTAATGCCCGGGCGAAGTCACTCCTGCCCATAACATGGCTATTACCGGAGAGTTTGAGCTCCATACCGTTGGGCAACACTATTTTTGCGCTGGCGCCGGCTGTTGAAAACATTGTCGAGGGTGTTCCGGGCACTGTTTCGGAGTAGAGTGAGATCGTATCCTTGCCTTTTCCCCACCTAGTATAAATCCTGGCGAGGTAAAGGCCAGCCGCGACCGTGGCAACCAACAAGAAAGCTATTATCGCAAGGATAACTGGCCTGGTGATAAATTCAATCACCTTGTCGAAGCCCTTGACTTCTTTGTCAGGAGCTAAGGGTGGTTGTTGCCCGGCAGGTTGGCCTTTGGAATATGTCCAGTAGACGAGGTTACTCTGAGGCAGGGTGGGGTCTTCAGCGGCCCACTGGTCATCGCTGTAGAACCAAATCCTGTATATGTGTTGCCCTTCTGGTTCGTCATCTGCGGCGCTGAATGGGCCGAGTCTCCAGATGCCACTTTGCGGCAATTGCCATTTGTAGGCTATCCATCGCCCTTCCAGGCTGCTATCACTGGGGAAGTACTCATAGATATAGAGCCACCCCGGGGCGTTGATGTCCACATCCAGATACCAGGTTTCATCGCCGGTGACGTTGAATTTATCTATGTCCCATGTGCCGATAAAATCTAGAATATAACTGGGTGTAGTGGTTTCAGGCTGAGACGTGGGGCCGTACAGCATGTATTCTACCGGCGGTTTTATTTCCTCATGAGTTTGGTCACTTGTGGGTATATCTGGCTGGGTAGTGTTATCTGTTGCTGCTCCTATTGCTGTCACACCTGCTGCTTGGCCGAACAGCAGTATGAAGACTCCGCAGGTGACGGCAAAAGTGAGGACAAGCAAATGGTTTTTCATTTCTGTGGCCTTGCCTCAACGTGCTTTGCGGGGTAGGCATCTGATAGTAGTGCAGCCTGAAAAGCCCGCGCATCGGCAAACCTGTTGTTTGGTGAGAATAAGGTGCCCTGTGCCAGGCATTTCGCTGTGCGCTCTGATATGCCCAGGGAAATAAGGTAACCAACGAGTGCTCTGGCTTCGCTGTATGAACGTGGCCAGTTGGATTTAAACAAGTTAAGGCAAATCTCGTTAGGCTGTTTGAGGGTGAGCAAGTAAATACAGGTCTGCGCCAGACCACAGAGGTCGCATCGCTGGTCGATGTCTCCTCCCAAGAACAGCTCCGGGATATCGAAACCCTTGTTTGTTATCTGGGTGAATGGGTCATGGCTTGCCTTATCTTTACCAGCGTGATTGAGGTCCTTGGCCGTGCCGAAATCGATTAGCTTCACCATGCCGTCGCTGTTTACCATGATATTTTTGGGATTGACGTCCCTGTGAATTACGCCTGCTGCGTGGGTGTACGAAAGTGCATCGAGCAGTTGCGATGCCCAAACTATTACCTGTTGCTCTACGAACGGAGACCTTGGTGATGCTGCCAGCAGAGTCTCCCCGTGCAAATACTCAATGACAAGGTGAAACTCGCCTCTGTAGTAGAAATCGTCAAGGTATTTGACTATACCGGGATGCTTTAGCTTCTTCAGATACCTTGCTTCCAGCATGAGCTTGTCCAGGTATACGTTGTCCATGGGGGTGCCCCTGCGTGGTGTCTTTATGATACATCCCTTGCTTGTCTTGCGGTCGAGGGCAAGCCATATGGTTGCCATGCCTCCTTGTTTGTGAGGTGGTGCCATCAGTTCATAGCGCCTGTTAACCACGTATATGTTATTGGCCGAAGGGGTGGGAGCCTCTGCCTTCTGCTGCTCAGGGCGTGAGCGATGGCTCTTACGATTGCGCAAAGCCAGGAGTATTATGATAGTTATCGCTAGGACCGTGTAAACCAGGGCTATCAATAGGACGATATCATTTGTAGGCCACATTATGTTCTCCTGACATTGGTGTGGGCTGTAATCATGGCCTGCCACGATGGAAGGTTAGTTGGTTTAGCTATGATTACCGATATGTTATCTGGTCCTCCTGCCAGGTTAGCTTGGGCGTTCAGGTCAGTACAGGCCTGGTTGGGGTTGGGGGAATTGAGGACGGTCTCTGCTATCTCATTTACAGGTAGCACACTGTGGAGACCGTCGGAGCAGAGGAGGATGTTGTCGCCTGCGTATAGTTTCAAATGGAGCAGGTCAGGGACGACATCTCTGGAGTAGCCAAGTACACGGGTTATCTCATTTCTGCGCGGGTGGCTTCTTGCCTGTTCAGGGGTGATAACGCCGGCGTCTACAAGTTGCTGGACCACGGAATGGTCCTTGGTGACCTGTATGGTCTCGCGGGTGTTGATTATATAGCAGCGGGAGTCGCCTATGTGAGCCAGGTACAAATCGTCACCTATTATAAGCGCAGCGGTCAGGGTAGTACCCATGCCTTTAAGCTCGCTGTCGGTTGAGGATTCAAATACGCTGCTATTGGCCTTGTGGAAGGCATTGGCTAAGATAGAGAGGGGTGGGGTTTGGCGTTGCGAAAAGAGATTGGCGATACATTCTATGTGAATGGTTCTGGTAGCAAGGTCGCTGGCGATTTCACCAGCGTTGTGTCCGCCCATACCGTCAGCAACTACGAACAGGCCGGCGGTGGTTACTCCCAGATAGGTGCTGAGAGCGAAGCTGGTGCACAGGATGCTGTCTTCGTTGAGCTCTCTTAATAACCCTTTGTCCCAGCTAAACCCAGTTTCCAAGCGGTCCTCCGGCATTTCTGTCACTCTGGCTCCTGGGGTAATCTGAAAACCAGGGTGAGTTTTTGCTGACCAGCCAGTTCGATTTTGTCGCTGTCTTTAAGAGATTTCTTTCCCTTGCCATATATATCGATGCCATTGAGCTTGGTATGATTGGTGCTGCCTTTGCCGTCGCGGCCGTAGTCCTGGAGGTAGTATTTCCCTCTGCTGTAGGTAATCAGCGCGTGCTGACGTGAGATTTGCATCAATATGTCACGCGGCAGCTTGCTGTCGAAATCGCTGCGTTCTATGAACACAGGAGCGCTGGTGAGGGTGAGCTCGGACCCACCGGGCATGATTATTTTAGCTTTCGGTGCAGAGCGTGCCTTTGCGCTCCGTCTCTTTTTCTTTGACACAGTGCCTGGCTTTGCTCCCTCTATATCGGCGAAATATTTACCGCAGGCGTAGCAGAAGAAGCTGCCGGCATTGTTTGTTTTCTGGCACCGTGGGCAGATGATATTAGCTTCAGTAATATCTGGTGCTGCCGCTGTCAGGGGCAATTTGCACCTGCGACAGGATATTTCGTCGGTGTCATTCTCTGTGCCGCAAGCCTGACACAATAATTTCGGTTGCTTTACCATTATCTTCGTCTGCCCATGCTTTAATAAAGTCTAACCAATTGATGATGGCATTGCTTGACAGCCATCTGACAACTACCTAATATGAATCTGACAAACTCGCAGTTCTGCAGGTGCTTACGACAAGTATATTATACTGTAATATGCAATATTGGCCTTTGCTTTATGGAGGGCGCATGTGGCTTTCGTAGTTGTGAAGAAGGGGGATGCTGAGGATGTTGGCAAGACGTTTATGCTGAATAAGCCGGTAGTGGTAGTGGGCCGTTGCACTTTACAGCATAAACCTGACATAGAATTGAACGACGATGTTGTTTCCAGGCGGCATATAGAGATACTGTTGAAGGATGGCAGGTACTGGGTAAGAGACCTCGGCAGCACCAATGGCACCATGCTAAACGATGACCGGATAATTGCCAGCAATCTATATGAGCTTAAACATAACAGCAGAATCGGGCTTGGGCTGGAAGGCAACGTGGCACACACCGTGCTGGTGTTCAAGGAATCTGAAGGCACCAGCATAATCCATAAGAAACAATTGCCGGCAGCCGAACATGGCGGAACACTGGTGGTGTCATGGCTTAAGATAGACGAAGGGAAAAAGGAAGCGGTGGTAGATGGTGAAGAAAAGAAGCTGTCTAAGAAAGAGTATGACCTGTTGCTATTCCTTTATAAAAATGCCGGTAATATATGCTCGCGCCAGGAGATAATTGACGCAGTGTGGCCCGAAACAAAGGATGCTTCTGCTATCTCTGATGCCACCATTGACCAGCTAGTTCACAGGCTACGAGAGAAGGTGGAACCCGACCCAGCCAAACCATCGCGGATAATCAGCAAAAAAGCATTTGGTTATATGCTGGTATAGGGGGTTGTAGCAGGGATGACAGAGCCAGCGGTCGGATTCGAACCGACGACCGGCGGTTTACGAAACCGCTGCTCTACCCCTGAGCTACGCTGGCATTTGAAGCTAAAATGCTGTCTTTTGTCTCCGATAATGCGAAGGTTGGCGTTAATTTTTTGAGACACACCTGCTGGTAGCAATTCGTCCAGCAATGCCATGGCATCGCTTTGTATGCCATCAATTATATGAGAGTAGACGTCCATTGTAAATGCTACGGAGCTGTGGTCTAATGCCTCGCTGATAATCTTGGGCTTTGCACCGCGCAGTAGCATCAGGCTGGCAAAGGTGTGCCTGAGATCATGAAACCTTACATTCTCTAAGCCAGCTTGCACAGCTAGTCTGCCGAAGGAGTGACTTAATACACCTGGGTCAATTGGTTTACCTTCTATGCCAGTAAAAACCAGATCATCTAAAGTAAATGGCTTTCCTAGTTGTCTATTAAGCCATTCTCTCTCTGTTTTGTATTCTCTCAAGTATAAAGCCAACTTTGGCGTCATAGCGACGCGTCGACGGCTATGGCTAGTCTTAGGCTCTTTGTACTGGCAAATGCCACGCCTCTTATAAAGTACCTGGCTGATTGATGTGGAAAGCATATCGAGGTCAATATCTCGCCATCGTAGGCCAAACAATTCAGCCTGTCTCAAGCCGGTACTCAAGGCCGAATAAATAATCGGGTAATAGTAGTTATCGGCTGCAACTTCCAATAGAACTTAGATTTCAGCTGGAGTGAGCGTTCTCATAACCTTTTTACGCGGCGACGGTGGGTTCACCATATCAGCCGGGTTACGGCTAAGGTAGCCTTGTCTGACAGCAAACTTTAGGCTTTGAGATAATACACGATGATGGTGATGCACTGTCCGGGCTGATAGCCGTTCGCAAGCTCTACCATAGTAGCTTTGGATGGCCTGTGGGTGTGGGTGTTTCAACTGGACCTGTCCCAAAGCCGGTATTAACTGATTGTCTATAATGGAATGATAGCCAGCAAGCGTCCTTTGTGAGCAATTAGTCTTTACATACCCGTCAAGCCAGTTGCGAAGGTCAGTTTTCTTTGTACCAGATGAAACCTTCCCTGTCGTAGTTT
>VGOO01000069.1 GCA_016875925.1 Chloroflexota bacterium | reverse complement strand
GCATAGCCCATGCTGCCAGGAAAACCTATAACACGTACATCCTGGGAGATTTCATGGCCAATACGCTCCGCATGTTTGGCCAAGGGGTGAAGGTCGCCATCGAAATAAGCCTGATGGCAGCCGATGCTGGCCTGGTGAATACCGATGAGGAGATTATCGCCATCGCAGGAACAGGGAGAGGAGCGGATACAGCTTTGGTGCTCAAGCCCGCGCACGCGCATGACGCCTTTTCCCTAAGGGTCAAGGAGATAATCTGCAAACCCAGACTTTGAAGGCTGCCTTTATGCCCCCAACAATTCGATGAAAAGTTTAACTTATATTGACGTGCTATGTTGGGCAGCGCTTGCATTCAGCGAGGTGACCATGCTGGTTCGTGCTCGTAAGCCAAGTTGTATGTAAGCCGTGTCAAATTGCTACCGTCAGCATTCATAACATAGATTTGCCTTTTGCCACCGTCATGGCGCTCAGATTCAAAGGCAATTCTACTACCGTCTGGTGACCACGTCGGACAACAATCCCACGCGGGCTTGTCAGAAAGCCGCCTCTGGTTATTACCGTCAGCCTCCATAACATAGATTGCCATATCACCGTCACGGAAGGAACAAAAGGCAATTTTGGTGCCATCGAGTGACCACGATGGCATCATGTCCGCCCAATTGTTGTTGGTTAGAATCCTCCTATTCTTGCCATCGGAGTCAACCAGTTCTATTCTCCAACCGCCCGATTCTTCTCCCAACGGCATATAGAGATAGCTGAATGCAATATGTTTACCATCTGGTGAAAAAGCAATTCCAACTGGTTTGTTCAACGAACGGACCAAGACGCGTTCATTTTGGCCATCGCTATCAATAATGCATAACATGCCTTCCAAATTAGAACCTTCCGAGAAAAAGGCGACTTGTGAACCATTTGGCGACCATGCGGGCGAGTGTTGATTGGTAAAGCGACCGCTGGTAAGCTGTCTGTTGTTACTACCATCGGTATTCATGATGTGAATTTGTGTATTAGATCTGTCGCAGGACTGGATATATGCGATCTTTGTGCCGTCTGGTGACCAGCATGGCTCATTAGAGGAACACTGGTTATCATAGGTCAGGCGAATCTGATTACTACCGTCGGCATTCATTACATAGATTTCACTAGTGCCATCACGGTCTGAGGAAAAGGCTATCTGGCCCTCGCCTAAAGCTGGTAACGGAGCAGGTGCTGGTGCGGGTGCTGGTGTTAGCAAGGAAGCGTTGTCAAAATGGACATGTGTTCCGCCCTGCCAATGTATACCTATTCCGGTAGCAAATACCATATGTGTCATAGGCATAATCTGAGTAACGCTTTCCTCGTATAGTTGTGACCCATTTACCAGCCATTTATATGTGTTGCCTGTTCGTCTAATGGTCAATTGCACCCATTCATTTTTCGTCACCACCTGCGAGATCTCTTTGGCGACCTGGCCAGATTCTGCAAGGACCCATTTCTTGTAGTAACCATCGTAGCCCAGTTCAGCAACTCCACCGACTGTCTCATTTACTATGTCTCCGTGTCTCAGCTGTATCCCCACATTTGTAGCACCGGACGAGTCACCCATTATTCTAAAGCGGACAGATGCCTCAAAATCACCGGTGACCTCCTCAAATTGGCGAACGGCGTATACGTTATACCACCAGTAGTCCGCAGAAACATGGAGATCTCCGTTCTCCAAACGCACATCGCCTGTCGTAGCTGGTGGCTGGGGAGACCCCGGGCCATGCCGGCCAATCACCTTGTCCCATAACAACGGCCCTCTAAAAGAATCCTGAAATACTACGCGTGACCCTGCTGTGGTCACCTGTGGAGATATAGGCGGGGGTGCAGGCACAGCAGCATGATCCCCAAAAATTCTGGTCATACCGAATACAAGTGCAACTACCAGGATGGTAGCACCAGCAGCATAGAATAAGACCTTTTTGCTCATTCCTTTTGGGGAAGGGACAGTTGGTGCAGGCTTGATTTCTGCAGCCGTGGATACCGTTACTACTACTTTTACTCTACCACCGTTTGTGGAAACATGTATATCTCCGGCGCTGCTGTAACCCGGACTTAAGCCAGCCGAGTTTAATCTCACTTCTACCTTTTCTTGGTGCTTATTAGTTGCTATTGTGGTCGGAGACACCTCTAACCAAGGTTGCTCGGTATTTATCTTCCCAATCAAATTGCCGGAGCCGACATTTTTCAAAGTGAAGAATTTCGTGATGATTTGACCAGGTCTGACATTTCTGAAGTCGATGCGTCTACAATCTACCCTTAGAACAGGCTTCTCGACGGGTTCTTTCTTAGCACTCAGGAGAGCTTGCTTAAAATCGTCTGCTGTTGCGTACCGGCTGTTGACACCAAGTTGAAGCGCCTTCTGAAGTACAGCTTCAAGCTCAGCCGATACCTTTGGATTCTTTTGCCGTATGGGTGGGAATTCTGGATTGAAGTCCTGCCCTTCTATGCCTTTGCCGGTTAGATATGCTTTAGACAATGGCAGGAATCCACTCAGCAAATAGTACATTGTAGCCCCAAGAGCAAAGATATCGGATTGAGGTACCGGCCTTCCCAACCATTGTTCTGGCGGAGTATACCCGTACTTGCCCATGCCAGCAGTGCCACGTGTAGTAACATATCGAATCTCTCTCATGGTGCCAAAGTCTACGAATTTTATAACACCTTCATCAGACATAATTACATTATCCGGCGTGATATCTCGGTGGAGCACGTTTTGCTTATGCATATAGCTGATGACATCACACATTACCGTAGCCCATTCCAATACTTCATCCTGGATCAATTGTCCTTCACGTTCAGCGAACACCTCACTGAGCGTCTTGCCTGGAATATACTCCACCACCAAGAAATAATAACCACCAAAAACAAAATGCTCGAATACCATGGCTACGTTAGGATGCTTGAGCTTGGCCATACTCAAAGCTTCGTTCTGTAGTTGTTTTAACAAGACAGAGTCCGTTCCTACGGGTTCCTTTATCTGTTTCACCACGCAGAGTCGACCTCCCAAAGTTGTGTCCTTAGCAAGATAAATGTGACCCATGCCCCCGCTGTGAATGAGTTCTTGAATCTCGTATTTCCCGTTCAATACTCTGCCAGGTACTAGGTAAGATGTGGGGGAGATGACCAAAGCGACATTACAATCGGGGCAATGTGTGTTGTCCTCGTTATACGATTTTCCACATAAAGGGCATGAGTTCATGGTTGCTAATTGATCAGGTCTCTACAACGATATCAGGTTACTATTATTGGCCATCTTCGGCTCTATCGACCATTAATTTGTAGCCAAAAGCTCTTCTGCTGATAATACGAGTCGGCCTGGCGGGATTTGGTTCTATCTTCCTTCTCAACCTGTGGATTAGTATATCGATTTGTTCGTTGGATATCGCCTCAGGTTCTTCAGAGGTAGCCCATCTGGAGACTGCTCTGATGATCTCATCTCTCGAGCAGACGCTATTTGATCTCTTGTAAAGCAATAACAGAAGTTCGTATTCGCTTTTTGTTAAAGAAATTATCTCTCCGTCAATATATACCTCACTTCTATCCTCATCTATCTTGATCCATTTTGGTTTCTCTGACGCTGGAGGACCTTTAGTTCGCATTGTTATCTTGAATCGCAACCTAAATCTTGGTTCACCATGAATGACGGCAATATCAATAGTGTGGTTATCCCTTAGTTGGTGCAACTCACCCGGTTTGATCCGTCTCCCGTTGATTTCCGTTCCGTTTCTACTTCCGAGGTCGCGGATGGTGAAGCCGTCTCCGACGAATTTAATTTCAGCATGTCGGCGCGAAACATAGTCATCGATTAAAGCTATATCTGGGCGGCTATCTGGGGTAGGGTTACCTATAATTATAACGACTTCACCTAATTCAAAAGCTTTTCCAATATCACTGACGTTCCCCTTTTCGATAACTAGATAGGCCATACAGAAACTCACTAATTCCGAATGATAATGTCCATATGATCTGCTTTTGTGTGCTAAATGTAAGACTCATATATGTGTTTTGTCAAGCAGTCTGCATAGTTTAATCGTAAGATGTATTTAGTAAAAGAAAGGAGGACACAAGGATGAAGTAAAGATGAAAGTGAGAGCATAGGGTTTTCAATGGAAAAACAATCGAAAGAAGGAGGTTTTCAAAATGTCAAAGAAACTAACCATCAAAGCAAATTTCAGGAACGTAATTCTTGGTTTCACAATGTTTGGCGTTGCTACGGTGTTGACGCTCTCGTCAGCATCCCCCGCATTAGCATGGGATCAGAAGACATTTAATAACAGTCACAAGAAATGCATGGAATCCGGGGTCAAGTTCGGCATGCAAACGGCAGGAGCTTACATGGGTAGTAGTCTTGGTGCCACGGCAGGTGGAGCCCTTGGTGTTGTTGCTGGGGGCGGTGTATTGGCGCCTGTTGGAACCGCAGCAGGGTGGGTGGCAGGCAGACAAGTAGGCAAAGCGGTGGGGTACGTTGAAGCGGCAGGAGTGTGTGGAGCCTATGCCACCTACAAAACTTTGCGAAAATAGGTCAGAGCGAATATTAGCGATTATTTCAAAACATCACTCCATTTGGAAAGCCTTGGCCGTTCTTAAGCTAAGGCTTTCTGAGTTTCAGGATTAGCCGAAAAAGATTTTGCAATCATCCCTCGGACCAGCGATAAACGAATTTCAAAGATACTGGCACGATTCCAAACAACTGGCCGACTTACTCGGCCAACATAACCGTGGTCTCTATAGAGGTGCGAAACACGGTTTTCCTCTTCCCACTGGTAGGAAGGCGCGTAGGTTTACACCACGAGAAGTGGTTCTAACAGCATTTGTAACTATGGATATCGCAGACAGAATAACAGCCATTTCACCGCTGGCGTATAGAGTCAGGAGAGATTAGCAGATTAGATGAGCGAGTTATCCGTAAGAAATTTTGAACACTATGACGTTTTGTTCACGTGTACATGACCTGCCGTTGACGATTCTCTTGACTAGCAGGCATCTGTATGCCTAGCCTGTCCCATCGACTCATCTAAATGAGCCTATCTTTGCCATCGGTTGCGGAAGTAGTAGAATAAGGGCTGGTGAAAATATGTCGGTAACCCCGCTCAGGCGACAATACCTTGGCATTAAGCAGCGCCATCCTGATACCATCGTCTTCTTCCGACTTGGGGATTTTTACGAAACCTTCGACGAAGACGCCCGCATAACCGCCCGGGAGCTGGGAATTACCCTCACCTCCAGAGAAATGGGTAAGGGACACCGGGTTCCCATGGCAGGCATCCCCTACCATGCATTAGACAGCTACCTGGGCAAGCTCATCAACAAAGGCTACAAAATAGCCATCTGCGAACAGATGACCCCGCCGGGCAAAGGACTGGTAGAACGAGAGGTCATCCGCGTAGTTACACCAGGAACCGTAGTCGAACCCTCCTTGCTCACAGACAAGAATAACAACTACCTGGTTAGCCTGATAGCCAAGGGCAACGAAGCAGGGATTTCCTACGTGGACATCACCACCGGCGAATTCGCCACTACCCAGTTGCCTGTAAACCAGGTTCCCGACGAGTTGGTACGCCTTCACCCTGCTGAACTCCTTTTGCCCCAGACACTTGAGACAGAAGGATTATCCCTGCCAGCCTCAGTCACCCGGCTCGAAGATTACTGGTTCGATTGTGAGATAGCACAACAAACCTTGCTTAACCATTTCTCCGTGGCCTCCCTGGAGGGATATGGCTGTACCCGCCTGCCACTCGCCATCAGTGCCGCTGGCTCTATCATCCACTATCTCCAGGAAAATCAGAGGACAGTCCTGGGACAATTAACACAGCTTTCTACATACTCAACGCAGTCGTTTATGATTCTAGACCTGCAAACCATGCGTAACCTGGAGCTTTTCGCCAGCTCCCGCTGGGGTAACCCATCTGATGCCCTGCTATCAGTGATTGACCTCACCGAGACCCCGATGGGTTCGCGACTGCTCAAGAAATGGCTAGGCCAACCACTGCTCAACATGGAGCAACTGCAAACCAGACAAGATACAGTCGAATGGTTCCATCAGAACACCCTGGTCAGGCGCAAGGTCACGTCCATCCTCAGCGGCATATCTGACCTGGAACGCCTGATAAACCGTGTCAGAAGCGGCATAGCTACTCCGAGGGACCTGGTAGCACTTCGCTCCAGCCTGGAGAAACTAGCAGAGATAAAATCAGAATTGATGGCTGCCCTCAACCCCCCTAGCTGGCTGGATTCAGAGTTAAGGCCTTGCCCCGAAGCGGTAGACCTGGTTACACATGCTATTGTAGATGAGCCTCCTGCCACCTTGGAGCACGGAGGTGCCATAAGGGATGGTTTTTCACAAGAACTAGACCACGTAAAACAAGCTGCCACGGAAGCCAAAAACTATCTGGCAAATCTGGAAAGGCAAGAACGAGAACAGACAGGAATCAAATCGCTGAAGGTCAGCTACAACAGGGTCTTCGGCTATTACATCGAGGTATCTAAAGCTAACCTAAACCTTGTCCCCGGGAATTATATCCGAAAACAGACGCTGACCGGCGCCGAACGCTTCTTTACCCCGGAACTGAAAGAATTCGAATCAACAATCCTCAACGCTGAAGCCAGGATGATAGAGCTTGAATTGGCTATCTTCCGCCAGGTTTGCCAGCAGATTGCAGGCGCTGGTGAGCGCATACTGGCCTCAGCACAGGCCTTGGCAAAACTGGACGTGTTCTGCAGCCTTGCAGAAGCCGCAGCCAGATATCGCTACGTGAGGCCAGAGTTGACCACCAGCAATGCCATAGATATCCGCGGTGGTCGCCATCCTGTAGTCGAAAGAAGTCTGGGCAGCGATGGTTTCGTGCCTAATGACACCTATTTAGACAACGGGGATACCCAAGTCATCATACTCACCGGCCCTAACATGTCCGGGAAATCCACCTACCTTAAGCAAGTTGCATTGATTGTACTCATGGCACAGACAGGCAGCTTTGTCCCAGCCGACTCAGCTACCATCGGCATAGTTGACCGCATCTTTACCCGTATCGGAGCACAAGAGGACCTGGCTGCTGGTCAGTCAACTTTCATGGTGGAAATGGTAGAAGCAGCTAATATATTAAACAACGCATCCTCAAAATCGTTGGTCATCCTGGACGAAATAGGACGAGGTACAAGCACCTACGATGGGCTATCTATCGCCTGGGCAGTGGCCGAATTTATTCACAACCACCCTCGGCTGAAGTCAAAAACCCTTTTCGCCACCCACTACCACGAGCTCGTAGAACTGGCCAACTTTTTGCCGCGGGTAAAGAATTTCAACGTAGCTGTAAGCGAAGAGGAGGGCAAAGTTATCTTTCTCCGCAAAGTCGTCCCTGGAGGCGCAGACCGGAGCTACGGCATACATGTGGCTCAATTGGCAGGGCTGCCCATGTCTGTGGTACACCGGGCACAGGAAATACTGGCTAAACTGGAAAATGGCCAGCATGGGCAGAAACGAGGCAAAGCTATGAGACCAGAGAAGGAGACCCCACCACAGCTATCGCTATTTGGAAGCAAATCGCCTCTCGTAGAGGAGATTGGCCAACTCGACGTGGACTCCATGTCGCCCTTAGAAGCAATCACCAAGCTTTATGAGCTAAAACAGAAAGCCAAAGAAACAAGCACATAATTACAAAAAAGAGGGCTAAGAGGAGGGAAAATTGAAAACAGTATCGAAAAGGGAAGAAGACACCAAGCAAAAGAAGACTCAGAAGCTACCTTTTGGGATAAAGCTGAGCTACGGCATCGGCGATATCGCCAATAACTTCTTCATCGTCACCACAGGCATGTACCTCCTGTTCTTTATGACCAATGTCCTCGGCATCAATCCGGCGCTGGCAGGAACCATGCTGTTATGGCCAAAGCTCTGGGACGTCATTTCCGACCCCATGATGGGTGCCATTTCGGATGCCACCCGCTCCCGATTCGGCAGGAGGCGCGTCTACCTGCTTTACGGTTCTGTCCCCTTCGGCATCGCTTTCCTCTTGATTTTCGTCGCTCCCGGCTATGCCACTGAGTTCGCCAGGGCACTTCAGATATCCCTCCTTTACGCGCTAGGCTGCACCGCCTTTACCGTAGTAAACGTTCCCTATGCCAGCATGGTGCCAGAGATGTCAGACGATTATAACGAGCGGATGTCCATCACATCG
>VGOO01000068.1 GCA_016875925.1 Chloroflexota bacterium | reverse complement strand
ACGAGAAGCTGAAATCACTACCTGAGGCACAGAGCTATTTGAAAGCTGGCAAGACACTACAGCAGCTTGATGACATTGCTAATCAAATGAGCGATAATGAATTCGCAGAAAGGATGGTGAAAGCACGCTCCAATCTCTTCCAATACATCTCTCGACTTCCTAACCGAGGTGCCTAGACTCATTCCTTCAGGCTCATTCTTGGATTAGAAAAGACTGCGTTGACAACCGCGGCATATAGTTCTAGGATAGTGCCAACTGCATTATTGGAGGCGTCCCGATGTCTATCTGTAAACATGTCCTTTTCGCTTTGGTCGTCGTGGGGCTCCTGATTCTTGCGCAGGCATGCGTAATCAGGGAATTTCCGGTAACAGAGACGTATGAGGATATTGAATACAGGACTGAATACCAGACTGAGACATATACCGAGGTAGAAAAGGTGGTTGCAGAGAGCAAAAAGGGAAAGAAAATCATAACGCCGGTAGCAAAGTGGTACAACAGCCTGTACTATGCGGAATACAAGCCGATTCGCGCTGCATACTACTATGGTTATTTCATTGGGCAAAGCCCGCACTCAAAAAATGAGGTCGTAATAAATCTTTCCAGGGGCATACGACAGTTTGAGGGCATAATAATAGTCTACGACCTGACCGGCATCGGCCAGATTCCTCCACAGCCAACCGTCTTTAGCCAGTGGGGGCCTATTATCACCGTCGATCAGATGAAATGGATTGCTGATTTCAACTTGATACTGGGGAACGCTCGGCAGCTCGGTCAAATCACAATGGGACCGGGAGCACCGGAAACGATTACCTTTGACGCACGCGGTGTCTGGGAGTTTGCTATCATAGTCAACAGCCATTTCGACCATGCCATATCGTATGTTCAACTCAACTGGGTGGATGAGACAATAGAAGAGAAGACCGTAACCAAGCAAAGGCAGGTGCCCCACCAGGTACCATATAAAGTCATCAGGCAACGGACGGTAACAGAAGTCAGGGCTGTTCCCTTCTGGGAAGTGTTTTTTAAGTAGTTGCGCCTGATACCTGACCGGTGAAGCGATTGCAGTAATGAGCCAGACAAAGACAATTATAACTGCCTGCAGCCATGATTGCGGGGGGCGGTGTGTGCTCAAGGTGCATGTGGCTAATGGCAAAATCCTCAGGATAGAGACTGATGATGGAAACGCGCCGCAGCTCAGGGCATGTCTCAGGGGAAGGGCCTATCGCCAGCGGGTGTATTCGGCTGACCGGCTGCAGTATCCCATGAAGCGAACAGGCGAGCGAGGCGAGGGGAAGTTCGAGCGCACTTCATGGGACGAGGCACAGGATACTATAGCCAAGGAGCTTGTCCGCATCCGCGATACCTATGGCAATGCCAGCATAATGTACATACCAGGGGCGGGAAGCCAGGCTGCCTTACACGGCGCACAGGCGGTAGAGCGGTTGCTGGCCAAGTTCGGCGGTTATACACGGTTCTGGGGTGTGCCTTCATTTGAGGGAGCTTTGTTTGCTTCTATGGCCAGCTATGGCACCATGATGACAGGCAATGACCGCGAAGACCTGCTCAATTCCAAGCTTATCATTATGTGGGGCTGGAATCCTGCGGTTACCATCTGGGATACAGGAACCATACCAACCCTTATCAAAGCTAAAGAAAAGGGTGTAAGGATAGTCTGCATTGACCCACGCCTCACCGAGTCGGTTGCTGTCCTAGGCAATGAGTGGATTCCCATAAGACCGAGCACTGACGCTGCTATGCTCATCGCCATGGCTTACGTGATGATAGAGCGAAAGCTCCAGGACCAGAAGTTTCTTGATACCTATACTGTTGGCTTTGACAGGTTTCGTGACTATGTCATGGGAACAGAAGACAACATCTCTAAGACCCCTGCCTGGGCCGAGGCCATAACTGGAGTGCCACAAGCCACCATCGAACGGCTAGCCCTGGAATACGCCACCACTAAGCCGGCGGCGCTGATACCGGGTTGGGGGCCTGCCCGAATGTCTCTGGGAGAGCAGTTCAGCCGGGCAGCAATTGTGCTGGCCTGTATGACCGGGAATGTAGGCATAGAAGGCGGATACGCCGGTGGTTTTATGAGGGCCTTTCATAGTCGCGAGATGGGCATGCCGCGCGGCATCCGTAACCCCGTGGAGGTGGGTTCCTCCTACCGACCTAACAGCCTGTATAAGCTGCGTGGAGCCGGGCATCCGACTGCAGCCCGTGTACACGCTGTTAAAATCCACGATGCAATCTTACAGGGCAAAGCTGGAGGCTATCCCTGCGACCCCAAGATGGCCTACATTGTGGCTTCCAGTTACCCAAATTCCTATCCCAACATCAACAAAGCTATCGCTGCATTGAAAAGCCTGGAATTTGTGGTAGTACATGAACAGCGGATGACGCCGGGCGCCAAATTCGCCGACGTTCTGTTGCCGGTGAATACCTTCATGGAGAGAGAGGATGTAATATCACCATGGCTGGGGTCGCCCTACCTGCTACACATGGACAAGGCCATAGACTCTATATACGAGTGCAAAACCGACCGCGATATCTGTGATGAGCTGGCAACTCGTCTGGGCATCACTGATTACCGGGAAGGCCATATAGACGAAGAATGGTTGAAGCTGATAGCCGAAGCCAGCGGCGATGTGCAGGATTATGACGAATTCAAAAAGAAAGGCGTGCTCAAGCTAAAGAAGGAAAGGCCATTCGTAGCTTTCAGGGAGCAGATTGATGACCCCAACAATAATCCATTTCCCACCTTCTCAGGCAAGGCCGAAATCTACTCTGAACACATTGCCGAGATGAATAATCCAATGTTGCCGCCTGCTCCCAAGTATATCCCTGCCCCCGAGGGCTATGGCGACCCCTTGTCCCAGAAGTATCCCCTGCAGCTTATGAGCACTCACCACAAACCAGCAACGCATAGCAGCCTGGAGAAAGTCCCCTGGCTGGAGGAAGTAGAGCCTAGGCGGCTATGGGTCAATGCCGTGGATGCCAAAGCACGCGGCATATCCGATGGCGATGAGGTGCTGGTGTTCAACGATAGGGGAAAGATTCTAATGAAGACTAAGGTAACTGAGAGGATAATGCCCGGAGTGGTCAATCTCTGCCAGGGTGGCTGGTTCGATATCAGCGAGGATGGAATCGACCTCGGTGCCTGTGCCAACACGCTGGTGACGGACGAGCATTCACCAGGAGGAGCCTGGTCAACAAATACAGTTCTGGTTGAAGTGAAAAAGGCATAACGAGAACACAGGATGCAGCTAGGATTTTACATAGACCAATCACGGTGCATAGGCTGCCATACTTGCGCTGTGGCCTGCAAGGACTGGCATGACATACCTGCTGGCGCAGTGAACTGGCGCCGTGTGGTTACTATTGAGAAGGGGCAATATCCTGCGGTTTTCGTGGCTTTTCTATCCCTTTCTTGCCTGCATTGTGCTGAGCCTGCTTGTATGTCCGTTTGTCCAATAGATGCCATTGAAAAGCGGGAATGTGATGGCATTGTGGTGGTGAATCAGGAAGCTTGTTTGGGCAAGGATGCCTGTGGCGTTTGCCAAGAGGCATGTCCCTGGGGCATGCCCCAGTTCGGCACGGAACCTGATGCCAAAATGCAAAAGTGCCACTTCTGCATAGACAGGTGGTCGGAAAGGAGGAAACCTATCTGTGTGGAAGCCTGCCCTGTATGGGCACTCGATGCCGGCCCTCTGGATGAACTAGAATCCAGGCACGGCGTGCTCAGAGAAGTCGATGGACTCAAGTACGATGAGAGGAATAGGCCGTCGGTGATATTCAAAGCCAGGGAACCTGAACTCCTAAAGTTGCCCCCTAGCTGATGATTATATCGTCAAGCGAACGTTTGGGCACATGGTGAACGCCCTGGCTATCACGCCAGTATCTGATGTCGCCATCTGCCCCTACTGAATCGATGACCACTTTCTCTTTTGGTTTACCCAGAGCTATTACCAGCAATATCTCGTAACGTTGTGGAATTCCCAGGGCTTGACTAAGCTCTTGCCTGCGCACCGTGGCTATCATGCAGCCGCCCAGGCCTTTTTCCGTTGCACCCAGCAAGATGCTCTGAGCAGCTATGCCGTGGTCGCAGCCAAAGGCTTTGCTTATCTCCGTATCCCCGAGGATGATTATGTAAGCCGATGGCCTTTCCCCTTCCGCTGGACCATGCCAGTCCTTGAGATAGGCTGCCCAGCCTATATGCTGGAATATCAGGGCATTTTTTTGTGGTTCACATGAGAGATAGTACTTCAGCGGTTGCAGATTCATGGCTGAAGCTGAAAGCCGTGCCAGGTCAACAAGCTCTTTCAATGTTTCCAGTTCTATAGCCACCTCCTGATGGAATCGGCGATAGCTCCTGTTTCTGTCTGCTATCTCTTTCATCATCGGTGCATGCTCCTCTTGTCCCTTTAGTTCTTAGGCTACTTCCTGGTGCCTCGGTAGGTTACTGTGCCAGACTGGCTGAAGGTCCTTTGCTCGCTGCCGGAGAAATATTTGCCACCGGCTTGGACACTTATTTTAGCCGAGAGAGTACCGTCTGGTGATAGAGTAAGGTCAACGGAATCGCTGAAATCTACGGTAATGTTCTGGACACTGGCACTGATGGCAGAACTTAACAGCGTGGGCAAACCCTGCATCTGGATAATTCCGCCACCCTTGAAGGTACACGACTTATTATCGCTACCTTCGGTAACCTGAACCTGTTTCTTTTGTACCGGTATGCCCAATGTGTTATACCAGGTGTCCTTGCCACCGTAATCTATGGTGAGCTTGCCGCCAACGCGGCTGATTGTCCAGGTTGCTTTCTGGGGAATAACCTGGCTAAGGACAACGTCTGGCAACGGCACTTGCGGCGAAATGCTGAGCCTGGTCATTTGCCAGCTACCTGCCAATGGCTCTCCGGTCGCAGTAGAACTGCTACCCGGCAGGACAACGGTGAAACAGCTGGTTGCTAAAATCAGGGATAAGACAGCAAAAATAGCTACGAGCATCGAGACGAGTTTCATAAAATTCACCTGCCTTTCTGGACTATTGGTATCTGGCTATGTGCAGCATTGTAGAATAGAGTTGTGGAAGCGTCAAGATATGTCGGTGCTAATCCGAGCCTGCCGACTCCAGGGATACCGAAACCGATTTCAATTTGCCTCGCATGGGTAATGGAACAGGGGTTATTATGCCAGCTTAGGCTGGTTGCCTTGAGCTGGCTTAGGCCATTTTTACTCCGCCCTTGCCCAGATCGAAAATCTCTTCGACCTTCATTTTGACTGCTGCCTTGGGAGGGGCGGGTATTTTAAGCAACTCCGCCAACTTCTGTGCGCCGGCGTAGAGTTCTCCCTCCGTAACGAATTCAGCCTGACCGGTGAAGCGGTAGCCCTTCATAGTGCTGCGGTCAACTACAGCGATAGCCAACTTGGGATTCCTCTGCAGGTTTGTCCAGGTGCGACCGCCCGTTAGCTCATAAAACACGAGGTGCTCATCGTCCAGGACCTGGGCGCTGCCTTTGGTGGCAATGCTGGGTACTCCGTCAAGGCTAGCGGTAGCTACGAACACTTGGTGGCTGGCCACCATCTTTTTCATGTCATCGGTTAACTTGGCCATGCTCTCCCTCCCAAAGTTTCTAATTCAAGCATTATAGTACAAAACATTCTTCTGCTCAATAAGACATTTTATGGGCAAAGGGCACTCTATCATGCTAGGTTGCTCAGCGAGGCCGAAGCCTGGTGCTACATTTGTTGTCTGTTCTCCGTGCTGGCATTTCCTCGCTGTTGCAGGCTGGAGTCGTGTTTTAGCTTGTCCAGCCACTCGGTGGACTTGAGCTGCTTTTCCAGGAGAAACTTGATGTATTCACGCATCACCTTTTCCAGCTCTGAGGCTAGCTTTGGGTCTATTCTGACACGGAGGGCGGTGGCATAGTTGCAGTTCTGCCATAATCGCATCACCTTCAGCGCATTGAGTGAAAGGGAACGTGCTGTAGGCTCATGATAGCTACAATCCTGGCAAAGGACGCCGCCGTATCTGGAGCTAAATGAATTGACCGCTGGCTCAATTGCAGAACCGCAATTGGCGCACTGTCGCAACTGAGGTCGATACCCCAGGTAGTCCAGGAGGCGCAACTCAAAGTAGCGCAGGATGGAGCTAGCGTCTTTATCTTGGCTCAGTTGTTGCAGCGTATCAAGTAGCAGGTTAAAGAGACGGCGGTCATCGACGTGGTCCGGCGTAAAGGAATCGACCAACTCTGAGATATAGAGGCCGAAGGACAGCTTGTCCAGGTTGTCTTTTAGCGCTAGAAAGTTGTCTATGGTCTGGGCTTGTGTAACGATGTCAAGGTTACGACCTCGCGCCAGCATTAGCTGGCTATGAGTCAGAAGCTCTACATGACCACCGAGCTTGCTAGTGGTACGGCGGCTGCCCTTAGCCACAGCGCGGATTTTGCCCAGGTTGGGGGTATAGAGAGTGAGGATTCTATCGGCTTCGCCCAGTTTGATTCGCTTGAGTACGATGGCTTCTGTTTGATAAACGCGGGGAGAGTTCATGGCTGGTGCAGGATTACATCTCCTGCCTGCCCTCTAAAGCGCGGGCGAGAGTCACATCGTCGGCATATTCCAAGTCGCCACCATAGGGCAATCCGCGTGCCAAGCGGGTGATGCGGAGACCCATAGGAGCAATAAGCCGCTGAAGATACATGGCGGTGGCCTCGCCTTCCACGTTGGGATTGGTAGCCAGGATTACCTCTGTAACGGAACCACCGTTGAGCCTGGAGAGAAGCTCTCTGGTCTTCAGTTCTTCCGGACCAATTCCATCAGAAGGGGAAAGTACACCGTGGAGCACGTGGTAGAGGCCTTTATATTTCTTGGTGCGTTCCAATGGTATGATATCGATTGGCTCCTCGACTATACAGATGACAGAATGGTCGCGCTCCAAATCCTGGCAAATGGAACAGGGGTCAGTGTCGGTAATATTACAGCAGACGGAACAGAGAGCTACCTTTTCCTTGACTGTCCTGATGGCATCTGCCAAAGCCTCGGCTTCGGCAGCAGGTACACGCAATATATAGTAGGTCAACCTCTGTGCGCTCTTCGGGCCGATGCCTGGCAACTTGTTGAACTCCTCTATCAGCCTGGCTATGGGCTTGGCGGCAGGCGTGAAATCAGCACTCAATGTCCTACACTCCTAGGGCATACCTGGCAATTTCAGCCCGCTGGCAAGGCCTCCAAGACGACTGGCCGCAAGCTCTTGTGACTTCTTAATGGCTTCGTTCATTGCCGTCATTACCAGGTCCTGCAGCATTTCCACATCTTCGGCGTTTACCACCTCCGGCGCAATGCTCACCGAGTGGACTTCCTGTTGACCATTCATAACTACCTTGACTGCTCCGCCTCCGGAGCTGACCTCGATGGTTATGTCCTTGAGTTCCTCCTGAGCTTTGGCTAGCTTAGCCTGAAGCTCTTGTGCCTGGCGGAATAGGAACTTATTCATTTTCTCCACCTTCTGCTTCGTTTATAACTTCGTTTATAATTTTAGCTCCCATCGTCTCCTGTGCAGCCTTTACCAGGTGGTCTTTTTTCTTGCGCTCATAGATAATGCAGCGCACTTTGTAGGGTTTCCCGAATACCTCTTTCAATTTTCTCTCTACTAGGTGTCGGTACTTATTATCTTCTATCTTCTCTTTGTGGAAGGTGTAATAGAAGCCAAGGACGATGGTGCTGTTCTCTATAGCCACCGGTTCGCAGGCGCTGCGCAGAAATGCATCCAGGTTACCACCGGAACCCTCACCATGCAAGGACTGAATAAACTCCTTCCAATGCTTGCGGATGTAGGCGATGTCCTGGTCAGAATCTTTGTCTATGACGCTTTCGGTTGTGTCCTCAGAATGTTGCTCAGCAATAGAATCTGCCGGCGTCGGTTCCTCAATTGCCTTGGGGATTGGCGCGGTGTGGGCCTTTGGGTGGGAGGTTGCTTTTGCTGGTGCTTTTATCTCCCGTGCTATCTCGGATTGCTTGGCGGAAGTCGCTTTGGGTTCTGGCTTTTCACCATCGGCAGAGAGAACTGACTCCACCAGAGCCAGTTCTAATGGCAGCACAGAATAACTATCCCAACGCAGATTTACCTCTCCAAATCGTTTCACTGCCGTGAGCAGATAGTCGAGGCTGACCTTGGCTGCCAGGCTTTTCAGCTCAACAAGGTCATCGCTGGTAA
>VGOO01000067.1 GCA_016875925.1 Chloroflexota bacterium | reverse complement strand
CTCCACAGCTCCACCGCTGAGAGTTGCCAGTCCATCTCTCCATCCTCTTTGGCTATCTGCTTGGTATAGCTAGCTCGACTTTCATCCTGCGGCTGCGGCGTGATTCTTCCCTCCAGCCATTGGGGCATGGTCTCCAGCAATAATCGGGCGCCAATCTGCGCCAGCTTAGTTGTGAGTGACCCCGTAGTATCTTCAGCAGATATGGGCACCTCTACCTGCTTCAGGATAGGACCAGTGTCCATGCCAGCGTCCAGTAGCATGACAGTAACCCCGGTGACATCGTCTCCTTGTAGAATGGCTGATGCTATGGGAGAGGAGCCTCTGTATTTAGGCAACAGGGAAGGATGGATATTGACACAACCGAACCTGGGCAAGCTCAACACTTTCCTGGGCAGGATTTGGCCGTAGGCCGCCACCACAATCAACTCCGGAGCCAAGCCGGCCAGCTCCTCGACTGTCTCTTCGCCTTTAAGATTATCGGGCTGCATCACCCGAATGCCACGAGACATGGCAACTTGTTTCACTGGCGAGGCAACGACATGTCGTCCCCTCCCAGACTCCTTATCCCGCTGGGTGTAAACAGCAACGATTTCGTACCCATTTTCGATAAGTGATTCCAGAGTGGGAACAGCGAAATCGGGGGTGCCCATAAATACAATTTTCGGACTCACGATGACATTTTAACAATTTCTACCGTTATGTCAAAAACCCCCTTGACACCCCAAAAGAGGGGCATGATACCCTATAAAAGTTTCCCGACCATGCCGAGATTTTCCTTGTTGGCTTACTGTCCCTGAGCATTACTTTGCCGTAAGTCAGCATGCCCATATAGTTGCCTGGAGGCTGCTTGTACATTTATCGGTAGGCGGGGGATTGTTTTCTTGGTGAATGATAAATTGAGAACGGCACGCGAGGTCTGGGAAGCAGCTCTGGGCGAACTGCAGCTCCAGGTTAACAAATCGAATTTCGATACCTGGCTCAAAGGCACCACGGGCATTAGCCACCAGGACGATACGCTGGTCGTTGGCGTCCCCAATGCTTTCGTAGCCGAATGGCTGGCCAACCGACTCTACTCTCTGATCAGCAGAACTCTGGCTAATATAGTCGGCAAGCGCCTTGACGTCCAATTTGTAGTTCACATCCCCCGCCGTGCTGAGGCGCGCCCCACTTCTACCCCTATGGTGGATGGTGGAACCAGCACCCTTCTGTGCCAGCCAACCGAAGAAGCCAATGCCAGCAAGTGGGATGCCTTCCACTCAACCTTGGAAAAAGAAGAAAAGGCAAACCATTACAACTCGAGATACACCTTTGAAGCCTTCGTCACTGGCGAGTGCAACCGCATGGCTTATACGGCAGCCCTGGAGGTGGTAGAATCGCCAGGCCAAACCCACAACCCGCTATTCATCTATGGCGATACCGCTCTGGGCAAGACACACCTGCTACACGCCATCGCCCATGCTGCCGAGGCTAAAGGGTTGCACACAGTCTGTACCAGTGCTGAGCGCTTCACAATCGAGTTCGTGACAGCCATCAAGAACGGCACAACCCAGGGCTTCCGCCGCAAGTTCAGGAACTGCGATGTTTTCTTGCTCGATGACCTGCACTTCCTTAGCGGGAAGGCACAAACGCAGGAGTGTATCTTTCACACCTTCAACGAGCTATATGACCAGAACTGCCAGATAGTTATCACCGGCGACCGTCCTCCCAGAGAACTGACTTCGTTGCAGAAGAAATTGCGCTCCCGTCTTGAGTGGGGACTGGTCATAGCTCTGCAAGCGCCAGAAGCGGAAACACGCCTGGCTATCCTTAAATCCAAGGCCAGGCGATTCAAGACCCCGATTCCGCCAGAGGTATTAAAGTACCTGGCAAGCACCTTTCAGCAGAATGTCCGCGAATTGGAAGGTGCCCTGAACCGTGTGGTTGCCTATGCCAAGCTCAGCGGCACCAGTCTGGATACACGTTTAGCCCGCATTGCTGTCCAGGACTTGTTGCCACGGGAGGGATATTCAACCGCTGCTGCTCCAGCAGAACGCACTATAGAAGCCGTGGCCAGCTATTACGGACTGGCACCAGAAGCCTTGAGCGGCAAGAAGAGGGATAATAAGACAGTGCTAGCCCGTCATGTGGCTATGTACCTGATGCGAGAGCATAATAATTGTGGCCTCACCGAAATCGGCAGAATGCTGGGAAACAAGGACCACTCCACCGTGCTCCACGGTTGCGAGAAAATAGCCGGTCAAATCAACACCAATTCCACTCTCGCCTCGTCTATTCAGAGTATCCTACAACAACTGAATATCCACAAATCTCCAGAACAGCCCACCACCCGTGGAAAAACAGCTCCGAAACGTGGATAATTCCGCACATTGTTGATAACTCCCCAGAATTCTGGCATCATCTAGCCGTCTTATCCAAGTGTAATATCCACAAATTAACTTGCCTTATATACTTCTATTACTATATTACTCCACTATATATTTACAGAAAGACAATATTTTATTAGAGTAACAGGTAAAGAGATACGTGGACAGAGTGGAAATCGAGGTTCAGGCTGGAGACGGTGGCGATGGTGTTGTTAGTTTTCGCCACGAGAAGTATGTGCCTTTTGGTGGGCCTGATGGTGGGGATGGTGGTCAGGGGGGAGATGTATATCTGGTGGCTGATAAGAAACTGACTAATCTAAACGACTTTCGACAAAAGAGAAGGTTTAAGGCTACTTCAGGCGAGAGGGGTGGAAAGCAGAAAAAGCACGGAGCTGATGGCAGCGACCTTGAGATTAAGGTACCTCTGGGGACGATGGTATTGGTGAAAGAAGATGAGCGGGAGATGCTGCTGGCCGACCTGAAGGAGCATGGGTGGAGGGTGCTGGTGGCTAAGGGGGGTAAGGGTGGGTTGGGCAATGTGCACTTTGCCACCGCTCGACATCAGGTTCCGAAGAAAGCCACCAAAGGCGAGCCTGGTGAGAGGAAATGGCTGGTGCTTGACCTTAAGTTGATTGCTGATGTGGGCATTGTGGGGTATCCTAACGTGGGTAAGTCTACTTTTCTCGCTGCAGTATCTCAGGCCAAGCCCAAGATAGCTGACTATGCCTTCACCACACGCGAACCGGTCCTGGGTGTGGTAGAGGTAGGGATGAAGACCTATGTGCTGGCTGAAATTCCGGGGTTGATAGATGGCGCGCACCAGGGAAAGGGATTGGGGCATGAGTTCCTGCGCCACGTGGAGAGGACCAAGGTCCTGCTTCACCTGCTGGATGGCAACTCTGAGGATGTGGTGGACGATATGAACAAACTTAACAGGGAGCTGACTTTGCACAAGGCTGCGCTGGCTGAGAAGCCCCAGCTTGTGGCCGTGAATAAGATAGATTTGCCGGAGGTTCAGGTACGGGTGACGCGGTTGCAGCAGGAGTTCAGCTCGCTGGGCATCATGGCTTTCTTCATCTCAGCAGCAAGCAAGCAAGGCCTGGCGGAGCTTCTAGATAACCTGGCTGGGATGGTTGATAAAGCAAACGAGGAACTGGCCGCGGTGGAAACACCGGAGTTTGTCTTTCGCCCCAGGCCAAAATCGAGGCCGAAGAAATGAAGATAGGCGTTCTAGGAGGCACCTTCGACCCTGTACACCTGGGTCACCTTATGATTGCTGAGGAGGGCAGGAGACAGCTTGTGCTGGAACGAGTCCTGTTCATCCCTGCAGGACAGCCGTGGCTTAAGGCGGATAAGGAGATTACGGCGGCAAGCCACCGCCTACAGATGTTGAATCTGGCTATCGCCGGCAATCCTTACTTTGAGATTTCTACCATAGAGGTGGACAGGTCCGGGCCATCCTATGCTGTGGATACCATGGCGGCCTTAAGGCAGAGGCTGAGCAAGAAAGCTGAGCTTTACTTCTTCATAGGCTGGGATAGCCTGGATGAACTGCCGTTGTGGAAAGAGCCGGACAAGCTGGTGCAACTGTGCCACATCGTAACCTTTCCTCGAGCCGACTATGAAAAGCCTGACCTGGCCGTCCTGGAGAAGTCCATTCCGCGAATTTCGCAGAGGGTGGTCTGGGTGGATGTGACGCCGGTGGATATCAGCTCATCAGATATCAGAGCCAGGGTGGCGAAGGGATTACCCATAAGCCGCCTGGTGCCCGAAGCGGTAGCCCGTTATATAGCGGAGCACAAGCTGTACCGCTAGACTCTGCCATGCTGGAATGAGAATACAAGAGGAGATTGAGATGCTGACGGTGTTAGATGCCATAAAGAACAGGCGTAGCATACGGAAGTATAAGCCGGACCCTGTCCCTGACGAGGTGATACTGGAGCTTCTGGAGTGTGCCCGCCTGGCGCCTTCGGCGCACAATTGGCAGCCGAGACGTTTCATAGTCATCAAGGATGAGGAGATTAAGAGGAAGCTCAGGGACTGTGCCTACGGGCTTCAGTTCTTAGAATCGGCACCTTGCGTCATTGTCTGCTGTGCTGACCTGATGGCGTTCGGCGCTAGGGCTAGCCGACGACGGATGAAAGAACTGCTGGTCTCTGGTGCTCTGGATGACATCGGAGCGGTGGACAATGTGCCAAACTATCTTCAGGGAACGGATGACTATGCCGAATTGAAGCGATATCGTGGACAGGCGGCGTTTGATAGCGCCATAGCTACGGAGCACATTGTGCTGGCTGCGCTTGCCTTTGGACTGGGCACCTGCTGGGTACACATGTTCCAGCCGGACAGTGTACACAAACTTCTGGAGCTTCCCGATAATATAACCGTGGTGAGTTTGCTTGCGCTGGGCTATCCTGACCAGAGCCCGCCGCCCCGCCCCCGCCTGCCGCTGGCAGATATTATACTGACACCGATCCCGACCAAAGGCAAAGGGTAAAAGTCAAAAGCTAAAATGACAGGTAGAACAGGTAAAAAGTAAAATCGGAAGAACTATGCCCTCAGGACTGCCCGTGCCTTAAGGAAGCGGAGCACCCTATCCCGCATCACCATGCCAATCAGCTTGCCCTCATCCAGCACTGGTAACTGGTCAATATCGAATTCTTCCATGGTCTCCAGCAGGCTGGCCACAGGCTCATTTGGTTTGGCAGTGCGGAGTTTGCTGGCAGGCGTCATCATCTGGCCCACGGTGGTGTTGCCCCATCGCTTTTCCGGTATCTGGATATCTTTGAGCGTTAGGATGCCCAGCAGTTCGCCTTCTTCTAGCACCATGAAGCAGCGCTGGCCTGAATTGATAATGTAGTCTCGGATTACGGCGAAAGTCAGTTGCTCCTTGATAGGCGTGTAGTCATCGGTCAAGAGGTAACGGGTATCAAGGCCACGGAGCGCATTCCTTATCCTTGCCTGGCGGCGCATAGCCCAGGCAGCATCTTGGAGCAGCCAGCCGGCGAAGACCAAGGTGACGCCGGTGAACCATTGGTTTGCCCGAATGAGCAGCACCAGTCCGGTGAGAATCAGCAGGATGCCGATGACGAATCCCATGAGGCTGGTGATTCGGGTAGACCGGTTGAGGTCGCGGCTAGCCGCCCAGGCGATAGCCCGCAGGAACCTGCCTCCGTCCAGCGGATAGCCAGGGATGAGGTTGAAAACGGCTATCATCAGGTTAAAAAAATACTGCCAGCGCATGATTTCGGCGATTGCTGATGCATCCGTTATTGACAGGATGTTGTATACCAGGTAAAAAACGGCTGTTAGCACCAAGCTGGCTAGCAAGCCCACAGCGGGCACGAGCAACTCCGAGCCAATCCGTGTGTCTTCTTCGGTTATGCGCGGCACTCCGCCGAAGACGGCAAGCGTGACGCTCCTAACCGGTACGTGCCAGGCCAGGGTCACTGCAATACGAGCCAATTCGCGGAGACAGATGCAGACAAAAAAGAGCAGGACGGCGATTAGTCCAAAGATAGCACCTTGCCACCAGGTATAGGTTCCGTGGAAGTAAAAGATGAGGCCAATGGGCATCAGCCCTAATGCCACAAACCAGCTGTAGTGCAGTCGCACGGGTATGTGGAAAATCGTGCCTAAGCTGAGTGTGCTTTGCATTTTTATGTGCTCCGTGGAGCCCTTTCAGTATAGGATGTCTGGAACGCAGAGGCAAGAAGCCCGATGCGTTGCTCGTCGCTCGGGACTCGCCTCTTGTCCTGGGTCGGAGATTAGTGACATAATTATGGAGCTGATATGGAAGGTTTTTTACAGAAAATAGGCGAGATGCCGGAGTGGCTTATCGCAGCCATCATAATAGTGATAGTGATAGGTGCAGCGGTAATCCTGTCTCTCGCCCGGTGGGAGTGAATCTTCCGTCCCGCCTTTTTGCAAGAGCGCTCCGGGCTGGGCGAGAGTCAATAAATGCCTCATTGACTCTCGTTTTGATATAATCTGGCTGCATGACTGCCGCAAATGTCCTGGGGCTTGCCGGCATCCTTTTGGCTATAGGGTTCCTGGCGGATTTCCTCTTTCGCAAGACCAGCTTCCCCGACGTAATAATACTCATTGCGCTTGGCTATGTAGTGGGACCCCTTATGGGCTTTATACAGCCCGAACAGATAACCGCATTTTCGCAAGTGGTCACCGCCTTCACCCTAGCAATTATCCTGTTCCACGGCGGGCTACACCTCGAGTTCACAAGCGTTCTGCCGATTGTACCCAGAGCCTTGCTATTGACTTTCCTGGGTTTTGGTTTCAGCATGGCAGTGGTAACTGCTTTTGCGTATTACGTTATGGAAGTTGAGCTACTACATGGTCTATTGCTCGGGGCTATTATAGGGGGGACAAGCTCGGCAATAGTCATACCGATGATTAATCAAGCCAAAGCTCGTCCTGAGGTTAGAGCGGTACTGGACTTAGAATCTGCCTTTACTGACGCCTTGGTAATTGTGGGGGCGTTAGTTATTCTCCAGATTATTGATACAGGGAATACGGACAATAGCCTTGCTGGGGCTGGGCAGGCTGTCGCCCTTCGTTTCTTTCTGGGTGTGCTGGTGGGAGTTGTAGCTGGTGTCTTATGGCTCTGGGCACTAGCCATAATAGAGGGAGAAACCTACGATGACATAATGACCCTGGCTATTGTCTTCTTGCTGTTCTTTGTTGTTGAGCATTTGGGCGGAAGCGGGGCTATTTTCTCGCTTACCTTCGTCATAATCCTGGGGAATGGCATGAAGGTTGCGCAGTGGATACGTATTCGAAGAACCGTAGCAGTGCATGAGATGATGATGAAATTCTACTCTGAAATCTCTTTCTTGATTAAGACGTTTTTCTTTGTCTATCTGGGATTGATGATAACCTTTGATATGCCTCAGCCACTGGTTATCGGGATAATACTGGCATTCGTTCTTCTTTTCGCCAGATACTTGGCTGTGTTATTAAGCGCCGCAGGCAGTAAGGTATTATGGAAAAGTAAGGGCATATTGACCATGATGCTACCCAGGGGGTTAGCGGCTGCGGTAGTGGCCGAAATAGTCATTACTGCAGGTATCCCCAACGCTACCATTTACTCTGGCATAGTCCTGGCAGTCATTGTAGCCACTGTTGCGATTGCGGCGATAAGCGTTCCCATCTTCGCCAGGAAGTCGCAGCAGGACGGCGGAGAAGGCGCTCAGGAGACGGGTAGCTCGTACTAACCCTGACACTGAAGCTGCTAAGTCCACCGTCTGATGGTGTGCAGGGCGGTGGCTTTGAAGCTGGCGAAAATTTTTTTCCCGAAAACAATTCCCAGCTCTTCGGCAGCTTGCCTGGTGACCACTCCCAGCAGCGGGAAGCCGCAGTCAACTTCGATTCTCACCAGCGGCCCTACTGTGTTCATTCTTAGTATCTCGCCTTCGAAGACGTTACGGGCGCTGCTGGAGTCTTTTGTCATGGTGAAGATGATATCTTCTGGCCTGATGAGCACATAAACCGTATCTCCTGTTGCGAAGTCGGAGATGGCCTGTATTGCCCTGCCATTGACCTCCACGGTGGCTAGGGTGTCATCTTTGGCTGCGATGATACCGCTGAGGATGTTCTCCACCCCCACGAACTCTGCCACCTCTTTGCTCTGCGGTGCGCAGAATATCTCTGTTGGACTGCCGGTTTGCTGAAGTATTCCGTCTATCAGCACTCCAATCCTGCCAGCAAGCCGTTGTCCCTGAGTCATATCATGCGTAGCCATAACTACAGTGGTTCTGTGCTCCTGGATGACGTGCGCCAGTGTTTCCTCTACCTTGCCTGCCGAAACCGGGTCAAGGTTGGCCGTAGGCTCGTCCAGG
>VGOO01000066.1 GCA_016875925.1 Chloroflexota bacterium | reverse complement strand
TTATAGCCTTCGCCACCTGGCCAGATTATAAATTTAGCCCCCACGTCTGCGGCAAGTGAAACTCCTCTCTTGGCTATCTCTACGGATTCCTTACGAATTTCCTTATCGGGGTTGATAAATGAGCCCAGAGAATATTTTGGATCTGAGAACAATCCTAATGCGATGGCGTACAGGTCGCACTGTCCCAGTGCTTTTCTCACTTTGTCCACATTCTCTTCATTGACCTCGCCTGGGTAGTGAAATTCGTAGCCATCTACCAAATCACCGAGCCCATCGACAGCTCTGCGTACCTTAGAAGGCATATCTTCCTCTGTGACTTCCTGGTGGTAGCCTGAAGGCATGAAGCGTGTGGCATTTGGCCCGAAGGCCCAGATACCGACGCTGTTCTTGACTCTATCCATGAAAGCTCCCTTTTCCTGCATATTCAGTTTCACATTGTATCTGTATTCAGCTTATTGTTACAAGAATGACTGCTGTTTGGCTGGATTGCTTATCAAAGTGTGGTTACAGGGAAAAACGCAACTTCTGATTCCATTAAACCCATGTGCTGCAGTTCAAGGCTGAACAGTTGGGCTTTACAGGTATCATATGCGCTGGACTTTGTTTTTAACGCTATGAATATAGCTTTTTTTACATTTTTAAGTGGGCCATTGGGGACAGTTCCCGAACTCCTGTTTGAGAGAAGCTGGCTTATTCCAGTATTGCAGGGGTTGCTCGGAGGATAAATACTGAGTTACTCCTTGATCTTCTCTTTCTTTTCGGCTTTACTGCCAATTATCTTCTTGATATCTGTTGTAAGCCTTGGCAAATGCTGCTCAAGAGGTTGCGGCAAGGCATCGAAAAACAGGCTATTTGCGGTTAAATACTCAAGATTTTTGGGCAATATATCCTTAATGCGTACTGGTATAATTGGTTTTTTATTGTTGTGGGCTATAGTGGTCTCTTTTCTTACCGAATCAGAATTATCTGAGGAATCGGATACCACAAGTAAAAATGATTTGCTCGCCCTGATAGCCTCTCCAAGTAATTTGGGGTAATCTTGACCAGCTGCCAAATCCTCACACCAGAAGGGACTGATGTTGTTGCTCTTTAAGTAGGCATAAATTTTGGCAGCGGCATCCTTATCAGGATAAGCAAAGCTGATAAATACGTCGTGGCACAATTTATTTGTCAACAGCTGTGCGGCGCTTGATGTCTGTTTATCGTCAACGGGATCGCCCAGAAATTGCAATGAAATTCTTAGTACGGTTTCTGCATCTCCGAGGAAAGGGTAATGAGTTTCACCTTCCAGCGGGACAAAGCGCGCATTCGGTATCAGAGAAGCCAGTTCAAGGCCAGCCTTGAATACAATTACCCTATCTCCCTTGCGATGAATAACGAGTGTTGGGCTCTTAACCAATGGACAAAGCTGGGTAGCATCAAGCGTAAAGAACATTTCAAGCCACCGAGCATGGAATTCAGGTGTAGTATTTTCCTGTTGTATGCCCACAAATAACTCGAGCTCATTGACGTTTGCCCTTGGGTTAGTAAGGCTCGCAATTGTTCGTTCACCAATCCAATTTTTACGTTGACGTATCAATGATATTATGGAGGCTTTGAATTCCTCTGATAGATATTTTCCGTAATGTGCGTAAGTGCCGTAAAGGATAAGTTGAGTAACACGATCGGGGAACTTGGCAGCGTAGGCAATGGACACAGGTCCGGCTATTAATGAGCCATTTAATATAACTTTATCCAGTTTAAGGTAGTTTACGACTGCTTCCAAGTCTGAGAGCTCTGACTCTAGCGAAAAGTAAGTACGCTTGCGGTCGGATAATCCTGCTCCATGCATGTCGTACATCACGACTGTATGATAACGCGCAAAGCTATCGAAAAAATTGCGAATTTCTGGCACTGTCTTATAAGGATTTATTACCGCAAAATAACCCGGAGGCATAACCATTGGTGGTCCGTTGCCAATGACTGAATACGCGATGCGGGCACCGTCAGGATTGGTGCAAAATCCTATATTCTCCACTGCCTGTTCCTCTTCCGCATAAATTATACCTGCAGAGCTATGCTATGTAAATAAACCCATTGTCAATGTAGGATGCGCAGAAAGGTAATAATATTACCTAAGTTGGATGGTGGGCCACTGTTAATCTGGAATTTTATTAACCGTTCGCGTTAAAAGCTGGCAAGGCAGGCGGTTCGGGAACTATCCGGAATGGTTTCTGTTTTGGCTTCAGATATCTGGCTGGTGGAGCTGAGGGGATTCGAATCCCGATTCATACTTCATACGGGATGCCGTATAAAATCGGCACCCACTACCTTCCCGATGCCAATCGGGACGCTCTCCCATATCAGCTACTTAACCCCAGCGTCTTAATCATATAGGCTGGACTCTTCCAAGACTTAATCTGCCGTTCTCTCTGTCTTGCTTCGCTGAGTGTACAGTAGGCTTCAGTATGTATTACTCTCCAGGGACGGTATCTTTTTGTAGACGGAGTCTTACCAGCATTGTGTTCAGCTAATCTGGTGGATACGTCTTTTGTGGAACCAATATAGTATTGGTCAGCCTGTTCACTCTGCAGGATACAAAGAAAGAACATTAGCATTTTGGTGGAGCTGATGGGATTCGAACCCACTACCTTTTGACTGCCAGTCAAACGCTCTCCCAATTGAGCTACAGCCCCACCGAAGCGCTCTCTAATTTAACACAAAAAGGTTCCGGCTAGCAAACAACTTGTATAAGCTAATGTCTCAAAGGCCGACCCCAGGCATCCTTGCGCCAGTCACTGGCAATAAGAATGAAATCGGTAAGCCACCAGACACCAAAGCAGCTCAAGGTAACCAGCTTGACTATCGCGGAGCGTGTTCTGCCAATATAGAAACGGTCAGCCCCAAAGGGACCAAGAAAGAGGGACAGGAAAAAGGCCACGCGCCAGCTCCTTTGCTTTGGCGCTTTCACAGGTTCTGTAGCTTTCTGCTCTACCGCAGTCTGCTTAATTTTTTTGGCCACACCAGGTTTTTTCGCTGCCACAGCTTTCGTGCGTGTCGCTTTAGTTCGCACCGATTTCCTGCCCACTGTAGTTCTCCGGCTCTTCGCTGCTTCCTTGCTCATGGTATTCCTAACACTCCTAACCAGTTCAGTATGGTACGCAATCCAATATAGCCTACGCCAGCAATCGCCACGTTCTTTATGGCTTTGCCTGCCCAACACAAAAGAAAGAACTTCAACAATCCAAAGCGAAGCATCCCAGCAAGTGCCGTAAACGGATAAAACAAGGGATTAAGTATTACCGACATGAGAAAAACGGTCAAAGAACCGTGGCTCCCTAGCCACTTCTCCAGTCTGGCGACGTACCTCCCATTTAGAGACTCGACCGCCACTCTGCCACCATAGCCTGTGAGGTAGATAGCCAGGCTGCCCAAAGCTTCGCCCAGTCCGGAGACTATCCCCACCAGAATCGGATTGAGCAGGCTGCCCAGAGTGAATACCACCAAAATGCCAGGTATAGGTATAAACGAGAACGCCCCCGCCAGGACACTGATGACAAAGGCACCGATATAACCATATTGCCTAACCTGGCTGATGTAATCCCAATAAAAGACTACGGCAACGCAGCCAACTATGGTAACCACCAGCGCCAGAATACCGACGACGAGATCTCTTACCCTGAGCTTTGCCTTCCTCGTGGCTACAGTTTCAGAATGGTCACTCATCTGCTGGTTATAGCGCTGGCTCTCCTGCAGTTATATCTCAGAATCGGGAAGCGCCTGCGTATTTGCGCCTCTCCTCGCTCCCACCTTCGACTTCCTCTTGCTAGTGCTGAAGCTCAGGCTATCGCCTTCAACACCCACAAAGATGCGATCGCCGTCTTTAAATTCGCCGCTCAATATCTTGCTTGACAACGGGTTCTCAACATAACGCTGGATGGCACGCCGCAGCGGTCGAGCACCAAAAGCCGGCTCATAACCTTCTTTGAGCAGCCATTCCTTAGCTTCATCGTCAAGTTCTAGCCCGATATTGCGGTCAGCCAATCTCTTCTCCACCTCTAAAAACAGCAGGTCTACAATCTTTTTCAGGTGCTCCTCAGTCAATGGCTGGAAGATAATAATATCGTCTATCCTGTTCAAGAACTCGGGCCGGAAGGTCTGCTTCAGAGCAGTTTCTATTGTACCTCGCAGGCGTTGTTGCTCCCCTTTGTCCTGGCGGGTGAAGCCTATAGCCTGACGCTGAAACTCCTGCGTGCCCAGATTGCTGGTCATGACGACCACGCTGTTTCTGAAGTCGACGGCCCTACCATGGCCGTCGGTCAACCTGCCATCCTCTAGTATCTGGAGCAGAATATTGAAGACATCTGGATGAGCTTTCTCGACCTCATCGAAGAGTATGACCCTGAAGGGCCGACGGCGCACAGCCTCAGTTAGCTGGCCAGCTTCTTCATAGCCTATGTATCCAGGCGGGGCTCCTATAAGACGCGACACCGTGTGTTTTTCCATAAATTCGGACATATCAAGCCGAATCATGGCATCCTCGTCATCAAAGAGAAACTGAGCCAGCGCCTTGGCCAGCTCGGTTTTGCCCACGCCGGTGGGGCCAAGGAATATGAAACTCCCTATAGGCCGTTTAGGGTCTTTCAAGCCAGCGCGACCACGCCTCACCGCCTCGGAGATAGCAGCCACCGCTTCATCCTGATTTACAATCCTCTCGTGTATCCGTTCCTCCATGTGGAGCAGCTTTTCAGCCTCGGCTTCCAGCATGCGGGAAACAGGAATGCCAGTCCACTTTGAAACCAGTTCGGCAATGACCTCCTCGGTCACCGAGCCATCGATCTTCTTCTCCTGCCTCCATTCCACCTCAGCCTCATCGCGCTCCGACTCTAACCGCAACCTCTCCGCCCGCATCTCAGCAGCCTTTTCGTAGTCCGCTCGTTGAGAGGCTGACTCCTCCTGGTCTAAAAGATGTTTAATCTTCTCATCCAGAGCCTTTATGCTGTCTGGCTTGCTTTCCATGTCAATTCGCATCTTGCTGGCAGCCTCGTCAATAAGGTCTATCGCCTTATCCGGCAAAAACCTGTCAGAGATATAGCGTTGGCTCAGCCGGGCGGCAGCCACCAGAGCTGAATCTTCAATTGTTATCTTGTGGTGCGCCTCATATCTGGGTCGAAGACCACGCAGCATCTCAATGGTAGCCTCAATGCTCGGCTCACCAATGAACACAGGTTGTAGCCGGCGCTCCAGTGCCTTGTCTTTTTCAATATGCTCTCTGTACTCATCCAATGTAGTGGCGCCAACACACTGCAACTCACCACGCGCCAATGCTGGCTTCAGCATATTGCTGGCATCTATAGCACCTTCAGCAGCCCCAGCACCAACAACGGTATGTATCTCGTCGATAAACAAGATAACCTCGCCAGCCGCCTGGCGGACTTCGTCCATCACCGCCTTCAGCCTTTCTTCAAATTCGCCGCGGAATTTGCTGCCAGCAACCAGTGACCCCATGTCCAGGGCAATGACCTTACGATTCTTCAGGGAATCTGGCACATCACCAGATACTATTTTTTGGGCCAAGCCTTCGGCGATTGCAGTCTTGCCCACACCAGCCTCGCCGATAATAACCGGGTTATTCTTGGTACGACGTGTCAAAACCTGCATTACCCGCTTTATATCGTCCTCACGGCCAATAACAGGGTCAAGCTTGCCCTGCTTGGCCAGTTCGGTAAGGTCACGGCCGTACTTAGCCAGAGACCGATACCTGCTTTCGGCAGAAGGACTATCTACGCGATGTCCACCGCGTATCTCCTGCAGAGCACGGTATATTTTCTCCTGGTCTACACCAAATTCCCTCAGAATAGATACAGCCTCGCCCCTGCCTTCAGCGAGAATGGCAATCAGCACATGCTCAGTGCCAATGAAATCGTCTTTCAGCCTGTCTGCCTCGCGAGCAGCATTGTCCAGCAGACGCGCTATCCGCGGCGTTGCATATATCTGCTCAGCTTCGTAGGCCATCTTGGATGCGCTATCCAGGCTGGTATGGAGCCGTTTTTTCACCGCTCCAATATCAACACCCAGCTTCTGCAGTATTTCGTTGGTCAGGCCGCTCTCCTGCTCCAGCAAAGCCAACAAAATATGCTCCACGTCCCATTGGCTATGGCGATAGCGGCGCACAAGCTCCTGCGAAGCAGACAGCACTTCCCGTGCCTGCTCGGTAAACCTCTCAGGTCTCACGATGTATCCTTAGTATTTACTTTACTTGCCGGTCTCTTCCTTAATCAGCTTATCCTTGTAATCGGTCTGATAGGAACACTCAGGACCTTGGCATTTTTCAATCTTCTGATTGATTTTCTTAGCGAACTTGTGTTTCTTGTCCTCAAGCGCCTTCTGCTTGTACCTGCTAAACCAGGCACACTTGACCGTCCAGTCTTTATTGACCATGATGGTGACAAAGTCGTCAACCATCTCACAACGAATAGTGGTTGCCGTAATTTGCCATTTCGCTGGTTCCAGCTTGGTTTGTGTTTTCGGCATCATTTGCTCCTTTCATGAATTTTTTGTCTCTTCCCGGATTCAATTCCTTTCAAGCGCTCGATCTCAGAGTCCATCTCTGCGATCTGCCGCTGCATTTCTGCCATCCTCTGTGCCATGCGAGTAACCACCTCGACTCCAGCCAGATTAAGCCCCAGGTCTTCGGTTAAAGTCTTGATATAGCGCAGCCTCTCGATATCCTCCTCGGAATAATACCGAATATTGCCCCCGGAACGGTAAGGCTGAACTAAACCAAGTCTCTCATAATAGCGCAAGGTATGGGTCTCGATGCCCACTATCCTCGCTGCTATACTTATCACATATCTGGGTTCAGAATCTCGTAAAGCCATTCTATCTTATCACCCAAATTCTCCATTAGCAAGACTTCACCTCGGACGAGTTAGCCGCAACTGCTCAAAAAGCTGCCTCTCCCGTGGAGTGAGATTTTTAGGTAACACCACTTTCACCTTGGCTAGTAAGTCACCCCTCGAGGAATCGCCCAAATGCGGCATCCCTTGTCCACTCAGCCGGAAGACTTTTCCGTTATCTGTTTCAGGCGGTATCTTCAGAGACACCTTCCCCCTCAGGGTCGGCACCTCCGCTTCGCCGCCAAGCATAGCGACCACTAGGGGGACAGCAACATCTACATAAAGGTCGTCGCTCTTCCGCTCAAAGAGCCTATGAGGCAGCACCTTCACCACTAGATAGAGGTCCCCTCTGGTACCATCCGGGTTCAAGCTGCCTTGTCCAGCAATTCGTACCTTAGAACCATCAGTCACCCCGGCCGGTATCTTAACTTCCAGCCGTTTCGGCTTCCCCCCCACAGCCGAACCACCACACACAGGGCAAAGTTTGGTTCTATTGCCTTCACGCACCCTGCCTGTGCCAGCACAGGTGGGACACTGCTGTTCGCTCGCCAACTGCAACACGCGAGTCGTCCCGCTATATGCCTCCTCCAGTGTCACCTCCACCGGATGCTCTACACTCCTGGGCCTGGCAGGACGGCGAACCGTGCCTGCACCAGTGCCAAAACCACGGAAGACACCCTCAAAGATACTGCCTAAATCACCAAGGTCGCCGAAATCATGGGTGGTATATGTTCCACCCCTGCTGAAGTCATATTGAGCACCCCGCCCAGCCTTGGCAAACTGGTCAGCAAACTGCCACTTATCTCCAAATTGGTCATATTTCTTACGCTTTTCTGGGTCGGAAAGCACCTCGTAAGCCTCATTCACCTCTTTGAACTTAGCCTCAGCCGCCTTGTCACCAGGATTGACGTCAGGATGATACCTCCGGGCAAGCCTGCGATAGGCTTGCTTAATATCCTTGTCCGCAGCGCCTCGACTCACTCCCAGAATAGAATAGTAATCTCTACCTGGCATAACATCCGCCTTTTATCACGCTTTTGAAACATAATTATAGGCACTCTCTAGATATTTGTCAACTGCATAATGAAATAAATTGATAATTAATTATTAGATATTCTTGATATTTTTGTAATTATATATTATAGCTCAGAATAAATTATAAAAGGAGGTAGAAACTATGCAGCTAGCACGATGGGAACCCATTAGGGAGCTTGCGGCTATGAGGGAGGCGATGGACAGGTTTTGGGAGGATGGTTATTTCTGGCCGTTCCGCGCGGTTGCGCCGGGTGGTGAGGCTGTAGCGCCAATGGTCGACCTGTATGAAGCCCCGGATGAGGTAGTGGTGAAGGCAACCTTGCCAGGCGTCAAGCCAGAAGACCTGGACATCAACATTACCGGCAACACCCTGACCATCAAAGGGGAAACCAAAGAGGAGCATGAAACCAAGGAAGGGAAGTACTACCGAAAGGAATGCTACTACGGTAACTTCGCCCGCAGTCTGACTATCCCCAATGGCCTCAAGGCTGACAAGGCTGAGGCTAATTTGGAAAACGGCGTCTTAACCCTGACTATTCCCAAGGCCGAAGATGTAAAACCGAAGGCTATTAAGGTAAAAACAAAGCAAC
>VGOO01000065.1 GCA_016875925.1 Chloroflexota bacterium | reverse complement strand
CGAAGGCTATTAAGGTAAAAACAAGGCAACTGGCCGAGGGGAAGAAGGCCGAAATTAAAAGCTAAGAAATCTAATTCTGGGCTCCACTCACGGCCTTCCAAATCTCAAGGAACTGATGCAAAATGCCTGCCGTAGCACCCCAGATAACCCGACCACCACACTCGTAGGTATATGTGGTAAAAATCTGCCCACCTATATCATGATGCTCCTGTTTGAGATTGGTGTCCCGAAGCAGAGCGGAAACAGGCACATCAAATATCTCGTCAATCTCGCCACGGCTGATTCTAAAATCATAGGGGTAAGGTATAAAGCCAACAAACGGCGAAATCACAAAATTGGAGGTCGAAGTGGGCGCATCATCCAGCTCACCCAGAATTTCAACATCTTCGGCTTGTAGCCCTATCTCTTCGCAGCTTTCCCTCAGCGCTGTATCCAGCAGGCTGGCATCATCGTCATGTTTGGCACCACCGGGAAAGGAAATCTGACCCTTATGATGCATCACCTCATTGCTCCGCCGCGTGAACAATATATGATACTGTCCATCCTTGTAGAAAAGGGGCAACAGGACAGCCGCCTTTACTAACCTCTGGTCACTTATCCTCCGCTTGAAACGCGAGGAAAGAGCTTTTTTAAACTGTTTTTTCATCTGGCAAATAATCATACACTACTCACAGACTACTGGACAAACACTACTGGAAAGCCGGCGGCCAGCAGGCTACCGACATCCAACGATGCCCTATCCAATATTTGTCACTGGCTTCCAACATTAGCTATACTGAAATGTTGAGGACTTTGCCATGCCACGGAACAAGGACTATTACGAAATATTGGGAATCCCCAGGGGCGCCAGCGAGGAGGAAATTAAAAAGGCCTACCGCAAGCTGGCCTTCCAGCACCACCCTGACCATAACAGGTCTGACGAGGCAGGAGATAAGTTCAAAGAAATAAACGAGGCCTATGAGGTTCTGTGCAACGCGGAGAAGCGCGCCCAATACGACCGCTACGGCCGTGTGCTCGGCTCAGACTGGTCAGGATTCGATGAATTTACCTTCGGCGGTCTGGGCGACATCTTCGATGCCTTCTTCGGAGGCGCAACAACTACCGCTCGCCGTCGCGCCCCCAGAAAGGGCAACGACCTGCGCACCAGCCTTGACCTCTCCTTCAAGGAAGCCATCTTCGGCACACAAAAAGAAATTGAAATCTGGCGCGTCGAAAATTGCCACGCATGCCACGGCATCGGCTGCGAGCCAGGCACCAACCCCCAAAAGTGCCCGAGCTGCAACGGCAGCGGCCAGGTTCGACGCGTTCAACAGAGCATCTTCGGCAGATTCACACACACAGCCACCTGTTCGCAATGCCATGGTGAAGGCTCAGTAATCACCCAGCCCTGCCACAAATGCAAGGGAAACGGTAAGCAAAAGGCCAAACGCAAGCTGACAGTTACCATACCAGCAGGAATAGACGAAAATTACCAGATGCGCCTCGGCGGTGAAGGCGATGCCGGCACATACGGTGGCTCAGCCGGTGACTTATATATTAATTTCTCTATTGGAAACCACAACCTGTTCCAGCGCAGAGGCTATGACATTTTCTGCGAGTTGCCCATAAACTTCGCTCAGGCGGCGCTGGGCGACGAAATAGAAGTGCCTACAATAGACAACAGCACCACTACGTTGAAAGTGCCTGCAGGTGCTCAAGAAAGCAAAATCTTTCGAATAAAAGGTAAGGGAGTACCCCGACTAGACGGTAAGGGGAGAGGAGACCAACTGGTCGCCATCCACGTGGTAACCCCGCAATCACTCAATGAGAAACAGAGAAGGCTATTCGAAGAACTGTCCCAAACACTGCCCAAGCCGGCATCGCACCAGAAACTAGACCACGACTAATACGCCAAACTTTGGAAAGATTAAATAGCCGCATCAGGTCTGAAGCCATTTCTCAACCTGGTCGATATCTCTGCTGGCGACAGTGATTCAAACAGCACTCTATAGACAAGGTCAATTGTCGGCAATTCCAATCTCAACCGCCTGGCCAAATGGTACGCCGCTACCGTTGTGTCTATCCCCTCAGCCACATTAGTCATAGAAGCAAGAATCTCGCCCAGTGGTCGGCCCTTCCCCAACTCATAACCCACATAGTGGTTACGACTCAAAGGACTATTGCCCGTGGCTATCAGGTCGCCAAAACCGGCCAACCCGTAAAAGGTGGCCTCCCTGGCACCCATCGCCTTGCCCAACGAAACAACCTCGTTCCAACCCATAGTGATGAACGCCGCCTTGGCATTGTTGCCCAAATCAAGGCCATCCAGTATCCCGGCTCCTATGGCAATCACGTTCTTCAGCGCACCGCAGAGTTCCACACCTACTACGTCATCGCTGACAAAAAGGTAAAAATGCGGTGACTCCAACAGATTCTGCACCATCTTAGCCACTTCGATATCCTCAGCCGCTACTATCGATGTCGCCGGCAGCCCCTGGTCTATCTCCTTCGACAGGTTGGGACCAGAGAGAACGCTCACGCCCGGTGCTAATGGAACAACAATTTCTTCGGCTATAACCTCTGACATCCTCTTGCCAGTTTCCGCCTCCAATCCCTTGGCCACGCTGACCACTATGGTGGCAGGCCTTAAACAACCGCCGACCTTCCTCACAGTCTGGCGCATGTTCTGGGCTGGCACAGCACAAATGGCAAAATCAGCGGAGCCCAATGCTTCGGCTGCACTGCTGGTGAAAGTTAGATGCCCGCCTGAGTCTGCTTGCGAGAGGCGGCCTTGATGCTGGCGACGGCATTCATCAGCCTTTGCTTCACTCCTGGCCCAAATGTTTACATCGATTCCCTTGTCCGCCAGCAGCCACCCCAGAGTGGTACCCCAGGTGGTAGCACCGATAATAGCAACTCTAGCCATGATTTAAGGTGATTGACACAAGTAACTCGAGCAGCCTCGTGGCTATCTTAGGCGTAACTCGGTGCCGTTCATCAGCCGGTTGATATTGGCGCGGTGCTGATAGCATATCAAGCCTGCCGCTATCACGCTATAGACCAGGTATATTATGGGAAAGTCATAAACCACAGTGAGAATTACGAACAGCACCAGCACTCCTCCAGCAGCCAGCAAGGAACCCAACGACATGAGGCGGCTACGTAGCAAGGTGAGAAGCAGAATTACAGCAGCAACCAGAGCCGCGGCAGGCCACATGGCAAACCAACTTCCAAAATAGGTGGCTACGCCTTTGCCACCTCGGAACTTGATGTAAACCGACCAGTTATGGCCCACCATAACCATGATGGCTGCCAGACCCTGCCCCCATTGCCAGGTTATAGGGATGCCAGCTAATAGCAACACGCTGTCGCCAACGATGTACTTGGCTGCCATCACAGCTATAAACGCCTTGGCCAGGTCAAGGATAATGGCTACGACGCCTGGCTTCAAGCCCAAAACGCGGTATACATTGGTGCCACCGATATTGCCGCTGCCATGTTTGGAGATATCTACCCCCGCCATCTTCTTGCTTACAATCAAAGCAAAGGGGATAGCGCCCAGCAGATAAGCCATTACAGCTACGATTACAAATTTACCGATTATCATGCTCTCCCACTCCTGTTCTTTTTGCGTTTCTGCGACTTGGCCTTTCGGAAAAGAAGCTGCAGCGCTGTTCCGGAAAAGCCAAATGTCTGTCGCAACTTGTTCTCCAAAAAACGTTGATAAGAAAAGTGTACCAGTTTTGGGTCATTAACTAAAAATGCAAAGGTAGGAGGATTGACTCCGGACTGATACGCCCGCACCACCTCCAGTTGCCTGAACCCCTTTCTCGGCGGAGTATGGGACAGGAAAGCCTCCTTTATCAGCGTATCAATTACCTTGTCAGGCAATTGTTTTTGTCTCTCCTGCCATACTTCCATAGCTTTAGGTATTATGGCATTAACCCCCTGCCCCGTCTTGGCTGAAACATAAAGCACAGGAGCATGTGACATGAACTTCAAACGCTGCTCGATTTGCTCAGCATAGGCTGATTGCGGGTTATCCTGCACCAGATCCCATTTGTTCACCAGCAACACCATGCCCTTGCACGCCTGCTTGATATAGCCAGCAATATGGATATCCTGAGCAGCGATGAACTCGGTGGCATCGGTCACTAGCAGGGCAATGTCGCAGCGATTTATGGCACGCAGAGTTCGGAGCACGCTGTAGTATTCCACTCCCACCCCTACTCGCCCCCGTCGCCGGACACCTGCTGTGTCAATTAAAAGTAGCTTCTGGTCACCATGCTGGTAAACGGTGTCAACGGCATCCCTGGTAGTGCCGGCCACTTCGTCCACAACAGCCCTCTCCTCGCCCACTATCGCATTGAGCAGCATAGATTTGCCCACATTGGGCCGTCCCACAATAGCCAGCTTCGGCATTTCGTACTCGGCTTCTTCTGGCACGGGTAGAGGCAAAAGTGAAATCACCTTGTCCATTAGTTCATTAATGCCACGGCCATGATGCGCGCTTGCAGTCACCGGGCTGCCCAGCCCCAATCGATAGAAATCGCTTGCCTGGCTCTCCAGTTTGACGTTATCCGCCTTATTAGCCACCAAAATCACCGGCTTCCCTCGGCCCCGTAGTCGGTCAGCTATCTCCTGGTCGGCAGCGATAACCCCATCCCGAATATCCACCATGAAAATCAGCACATCAGCTTCGGCGATTGCCGCTTCAACCTGGTATCTAACCCTCTGCGCCAGGGAAGAGCCAGGCCTTGGCTCCAGGCCGGCAGTGTCAACAAGTGTCATTTCCCTTCCCTGCCAGGAAATATCGGCAAAGACACGGTCTCTCGTTGTCCCCGGCAGGTCTTCTACAATAGCCAGCTTCTCACCTGCCAGCCTGTTAAACAACGTGGACTTGCCTACATTAGCCCTGCCCACTATAGCTACAACTGGTTTCATAAATCTCTTGCCAGTAAACAAATACCTAAATATTAAGAAAAGGGGTGTTTTCTTAGGATAGCACCTGCGGTCGGTTCAGTCCAACCTAGCCAAACATCTCAGCTAGTAACGCCTTCTGCAGGTGAAGCCTGTTCTCCGCCTGGTCGAAAGCAACAGAATGCGGCCCATCCAGCACTCCCTGAGCCACCTCCTCCCCATGATGCGCTGGCATGGGATGCATAAAGATGACATCTTTCTTAGCTAATGACAGCAATTTGTTATCAACCTGATAACCAGCAAAGTCCTTGCGCCGGCGTTCCGCTTCGGCCTCCTGGCCCATGCTTGTCCAGACGTCGGTATAGACTATATCCGCATCCTTCACCGCTTCGAAAGGATGATTCGTCAAGGCTATCTGGCTTCCGCTCTTGACTGCAAATTTCCTGGCTGTATCCACTATGTCCTTGCTCACCTCATAGCCGGCGGGAGAGGCAATTTTGAAGTTAAGCCCGCTAAGCGTAGTCGCCAGGAGCAAGCTGTGTGCCACGTTGTTGCCATCGCCGATATAGGCCAGCGTCAGTCCCTTCAACTTGCCTTTTTTCTCGCGGACAGTCAGCACGTCGGCTAACGCCTGGCAGGGGTGCTCCAGGTCAGAAAGAGCGTTAATCACAGGCACGGTGGAATAACGCGCTAACATCTGTAAAGTCCCGTGGGCAAAGGTGCGAGCTATGATGCCGTTGACGTAGCGGCTGAGCACCCGCGCCACGTCTACCACAGGCTCTCGCTTCCCCAGCCCCACCTCATCAGGAGACAGGTAAAGACAGGAGCCTCCTAGCTGCCGTATCCCTACTTCGAAACTAACACGCGTGCGCAGCGACGGCTTCTCGAAAAGGAGGACAAGTATCTTGTCTCGGAGCAACTGGAGCATTGGCTTGCGCTTCACGTCCAACGCCCGCTTAAGCAGTTTATCCGCCTCTTCGGCAGTCAAATCAGCTACTGAAAGAAAATTCCCCGATCTCACTATACACCCCTCCAGAAATGAAACCAAAGTATACCACGACTGTCAAGGTTCAGTTTACTCATGGTTGTTTTCGCTTGGTTTTTACTTAAATCTACCATTCAGTTGCCTCTCGATGATTTTGTCAACTGTAATGCATTCTATCTCTAGTCCTTCATCTCTCTGGATGCGTCTGACTTCCTTTTCAGCATCTCTACTGAAACTAAAGCCTACGAAAATGCCCTTTGTACGCTTGTCTCGCTTCATGGCAGTTTCAAAGTTGTCTATGTCTGGTCTGCCAACTTGGTCTGTACGTTTGACTTGAATTGGTATGTAGTTGTCAATAGTGCCGAATAAGTCCATGCCTTCTTTTTTGGACTTTTGTATATCTTCTATAGGATACAATTTCCCATCAATACCGCTATCCCTAACCTTCACTTTACTTGGTATTCCACCTAGTGCATTGATAGCCCAATTTTGGAATTCAAATGCGGGATATTGACGCAATTCGTCTACTGTCTTTGGCATATCTAGTATATGGAAGTCTCTGTTTCCTTTAATGTAAAATTCCTTCTCAAGCCTGTTAGCAATTACTCTGCACGCTGTAGGTGAAATATCTATTCCTATCCACCTGCGATTTAGTCTTTGTGCAGCTACTACTGTAGTACCACACCCACAAAATGCATCAAGCACCATGTCACCATTGTTGCTACTTGCTGTTATGATTCTTTCGAGAAGCTCCACCGGTTTTTGTGTAGGGTATCCAAGTCCTTCACCAGACCATGTTACTACTGGTAGAATATCAATCCAGATTGATTGCAAGGGTGAACCTTTTATATCTTCGGAGTATTGCTTTAGTCTTGGAATATTATTCTTGGTATAGAATATCTTGCCTTGTCTCTCTAGTTCTTCCATGTTTTCTCGTGTAACACGCCAATTTCGTGTTATACCTTTCCATTCGTACCGTGGCCCTCTACCACCAGGTGCAGTTAGGCTTCGTGAAAGAAATTTTTTACCGTCTTTATCAGTATAACGGTAGTATTTCTCAATATAGTCTTGCGTGTATGGGATAATGATTCTATTCCATGTCCATTTGTTACTTTTTGTGTAAAAAAGCAGCGTATCGTGTAATCTTCCGTATTTCTTGGGGTCATTATGCGAGAAGGCACGCTTCCATATTATTTCATTTCTAAAATTGGAGTAGCCGAATAGATAATCGCTATCCAGTAGCATCTTGATATAGTGTGAAGCGTGCCAATCGCAATGATAATAGAAGCTGCCTGATGGCTTTAATACTCGGTATAATTCCCTTAATCGTGGTTTCATATAATCAATATATGCTTGTACGTTCTCGAATCTATCTTCAAAGTGCCGTTTTTCCTGTTCCTGCCAGAAGGCTACATAGTTGCGGTTTGAACTGAAAGGTGGGTCAATGTAGATTAAGTCTATGCACTCGTTAGGAATGTCTTTCAGTTTGGTAAGACAATCACCGCAGTAAATTACATTGGTTTGGAGTTCCATCTCTCATCTCCTCATGGTAATTATCTGTGAAACAGTTTGCGACTTCCTCTCAGTCTTTTTCTTTTGATAGTATCTTCGTTTGGCTTGTCTAACTTGGTGGCGATGCAGTTGTCTACCTCTCAGCTTCGGAAAAGGTGCTATCTCTGTATCCTGTTCGCTTGAGAATGCTGTAGTTTTGCCTGTATTCCTTACTATGTCCTGCCAATTCTGGAAAGGCACAGGTATCTCCATTTTCTGTGCTGGTGACACATTGCCTAACGACTCATGTTCTTTGAAGAAGTTGTAGTGTATCAGCCATCCGCTGGTCAATAGCCTTGCTGCATCCCAGTTTTTGAAGCCTCTGAGTACATTGACTCTATCCTTTAGTGTACCGTGGAACCTCTCGATAATGTTTGTGCTGTTCTCTTTTGTGAAAGGCTCGCTCTTGATGTGCTTTACCTTATCGCCAAAAGCTATATCAATACCCTCTTGGTAAGAACCTAGTCTATCAGATATTATCCTTTGTGGTAACTTGCCGGCTGTCGTTGCTGCAGATGTAAGCACTGTATAGGCATCTTCTGCAAATCTACCAGTCGAGATATGAGAAGCCAAAAGATAACGACTGTCAACGTCTATAACATCCCAGAACCAGACCTTCTTGCCTTCTATATTTACAGTGGTTTCATCTACAATCCAAGTATTGCCGGCCTTTGGTTTGAATAGCCTTGATTGTCTTGTAGCTTCTCTGGTAAAGCGGATAATCCACTTGTAGATTCCAGCTTCAGAGAGGTAGTTATCATGTTCTTGGTCTATATGCCTTTGAATGCTGTCAAGTGGCATTCCGCCATAGTACATACTGAGAGCTGATGAAATCTGGTTGACAGGTGTTTTCATCTTGGGCAGCGTATCAAGTGCTGTAAACTTGCGCTTACAGTTCTTGCAGTAGTAGCGCTGAACGCTGTTGTGAATACCGAACTTGATAGTATCTGTAGAACTGCAATACTTACATAGCATATGTTTTATCCAGTAACATAATATATGTTTTTTCATGTAGTTTACGGATTTCGATGTCTTTTTCAATGACTAAAACTTTGGTATCGTATTCGACTCGAATGTACACTGTATATACACCACTAGCTAGTGTTTTTCTGTGCTGCCCATCAAAAAATGTCTCTGGTATTTCGGGTGTAATATTAAATACAGCACTGTCAAGTGTTGTTGCTGGTAAGCTGATATGCTCTGAGGTATATCCAGAGTAGGTAAGTTGAGGAGTTATCGAAGCAAGCGGAACTTTCATATTCGTTTCAGTGATATAATATGTAACACTCAAATCCTGTACAGGTGAACGTGTAACGCCTATTTTCCGAAGCAATGAGTTAGTTATAGGACAGTTTTGGAGTGAGCATTGTATAGCTTCTACTTTGCCATGAAAACCTACCTTGATTCTAGGTCTACCCCAAATGGCCTGAGTAAATGGTTGGACAGCCATTAGGAAAGCAAGTCCTCCAATAGCATTAAAAAACCAAAACCAAAAGGAATCCACGTTTTCATTCTATCACCACGTATGTTAAAGTAACAACCATGAGTTACCTTAACCACTGTCAACATG
>VGOO01000064.1 GCA_016875925.1 Chloroflexota bacterium | reverse complement strand
TGAATTATGTTCTTGTGGGAAATCTTAGTTCCCAGGAAAGCTAGAGCTTCTAAAGCTGCCACGGCTGTGGTTGCATTCTCCAGCTGGTGGTCGCCGAGCAGAGGAATGGTCAGGTTATAATTTCCGTTTTTGCCTTGGACTGTTAATATTTGATGAGATAAGTCTCCACCTGTCTTGTGCCAGGTGACATCTTTGCCTACTTGAATCAATCTTGCCTGCTGTTGGTGGCAAACTTGCTCAATTATTTTGGCTGCTTCCCTGGTTTGTGGGGCACTGACTACTGTACATCCGGGCTTGATTATGCCCGCCTTTTCGGCGGCTATCTTGGCAATAGTATCGCCTAGAATCTCGATATGGTCAAGGCTGATAGATGTAATTATGCAGACATCGCCTTTCGCTACATTGGTGGCATCAAGCCTGCCTCCTAGTCCAACCTCCAGCACCTGAAAATCCACATGGTTCTTGTTAAAATGAGCGAAAACAGCGACTGTCAGTATCTCAAAGGTGGTCAGCTCGCCATAAGCAGCTTCTCTGTTAACCGCCTCGACAATCGGTTTAAGTTCCGTTATTAAAGCGGCAAACTCGGCCTCGGAAATGAAAGTGCCGTTAATCCTGATGCGCTCTCTCAAGGTATGGAGATGTGGCGAGGTAAACAGGCCTGTCTTGTAACCGGCAGCGATGAGGGTTTGGTAAATCATGGCTGCAGTGCTCCCCTTCCCCTTCGTGCCAGCTATGTGAACTGTTTTTGCTCCAAGGTGTGGGTTGCCCAGTGGTTGTAACAATTTTTCCATCCGCCGCAGGTCATAATTAGCTGATGTGTAGGCGATGCCCGGGATTTTCTCGTAGTCGGTGAAACTTAAAATATAGTCTTCAGCCTGCCGATAGTCCATTTGGAGGTTCATTATAACATCAGCCCGTGTTTAAAGGCACAATATAAGTTACACCTATTTTTCCCATAGCTAACACACTAATCCGTGAAAATGGCGGAATTTGGAAAAGACTGTCTTCCGCTGTTGTTCTGAGGAAGATGAATATAAGATTTGGTGTTTTGGGTTTCTTATCGCAGGACGTAGCTGCGACCCTTTAGGGTCGCTTTGGTGGGTGTTTAGGTGGGGTTAAAGCCCCGCAACTAAATGTTTTTATCCAACATCGAATTGGGAGCAGTTGTTTATTTCTGACCTCAAACAGGCATTAAAGCAGATGCCAGGCAAATAATAACAAAACCACACAAACAATCAGGAAGCTGCTAACTATAGCGATAAGCTCTCTATTCATTGTCATGTTCCATATTTCTCTGCGGTTCTGACTATACAACGAAGAAAAGCAGGCTTTAGTTTAGGCCTGGTTATCTAACTGACAAAAAACGCAATCGGCTCGAGGCCCGGAATCTATTGACAAATCCACCTCTACATATCAAAATGTGTAGCATCAAGCGAGGCAACATATAAACACATGCCTGTTATCCGTGATATTCCTCTGAGCCTTGAGATAAACGACGTTCTGCGGCGGCAGGGAATCAGGGACTATTCCAGACTCAGAGATGAGACAAAAGCTCTAATTTACGAGCTGATTGCCAGTGCAGAGAATGACGGCCTCCTTGAACCGGCTGTCGCCTATGAAATCCATGCGATAGCCAATATAGACCATGACCGATTGTATCTCGAAGGCGGTCTGGTACTGAATGGCTCGCTATTCTCCTCCGTCCTTTCATCAGCCAGGGAGCTGGCTATAGTAGTGGGCACCATCGGCCCTAATCTCGAGGAAAAAGTAGTGGATTATTTCGCCAATAATGAACCTGTGAAAGGTCTGCTTCTGGATGGCATCGGCAGTGCCGCCGTGGACTCATTGTTTCAAGAGGCTTGCAGGTCAATAGCGCAGGAGGCATCAACCCGCGGCTATCAGGCGAGCAGTCCCTTGAGTCCAGGTGTGCAGGGTTTCCCTCTCACCGAACAGTGGCAGGTGTTCCGCCTGGTGCCGGCAGAGCAGGTCGGCGTGAGCTTGACCGAATCAGGGGTAATGGTGCCCCGTAAGTCGGTCTCTATGGTCATCGGCTTTGGGCCACAGATGAGAACTTGGACACAGGCTCAAGTCTGCGCCCACTGCAATCTAAGGAGAACCTGTCGCTACAAAATAGTGAGTGTTGATGGATGAATTATTTCTGTCGTAGTGCGACCCTTTAGGGTCGCCGGTATGGGGTTGTGGGCGAGGCTCCTGTCCCGACCCGGTCACCCCACGGCCCAGGTCGTGGAAAAGCCTCGCCCTACATGAGTGAATAATGACAAGAATATGCCTATGAGTAGGGCAAAAAACAGATTTGGGAAAAGCATGACAGAATACGCAGTTAACTTCGAACCGCTGGGGCGAAGAGGGAAATGTCAGAAGGACGAATCCCTTCTGGCCTGCGCCCGCCGGCTCGGCGTGGGCATCGCCAGCCTGTGCGGCAGTCAGGGAACCTGCCAGTGCTGCAAGGTGCAGATTGTAAGCGGAACTGCCTCAGAACCAACCTCCTGCGAACTGGATGGCTTTTCATTCCAGGAACTAAAAGCCGGCTGGCGGCTGGCCTGCCAGACTCATCCCACCAGCGACTGCAAAATAAGCCTGCCGGCAGAATCAATGACCACCACGCAACGAATTCAGGTGGAAGGGCTGGAAGTCACAGTTGTCCCAGAGCCTCCAGTTAGGACTTACTGTGTAAAACTAGCAACTCCCTCTTTGTCAGACCTTCAGGCTGATGCTGACCGCCTGCTGGAAGCATTAAACCAGCAACACCAGTTAGACTGCCACAGAGTTGACCTTGAGCTCCTGCGTAATCTATCTACCCAACTGCGGTCATGGAACTGGGAATGTCAGGCTTCAGTGCGTGATGACGAGGTGATAGCTCTAGGTCTTTGGCCAAGTCAGCAGCTAGGGCTGGCTATAGATTTGGGCACCACGAAAATCGCCGGCTATCTGGTTGATTTGAAAAATGGTCAGACGTTAGCTGTTAAAGGGGTTATGAATCCGCAAATAAGCCATGGAGAAGATATAATCAGCCGCATTGCTGGCGTTATAAACTCGCCGGAGCAAGCGTGGCAGCTACAGAAGCTGACTGTTGAAGCCATAAATAAACTGGCCGTTGACCTGTGTGCCGAGGTTGGTGCCAGCACAGAGGAAATCGTTGAAGTAGTAGTGGTGGGCAATACCGCCATGCACCATCTGTTTTTGGGACTGCCGGTCAGCCAGCTTGTTCACTCACCTTTTGTCCCCGCAGTGAGACAGGCTCTGGATATTAAAGGTCGTGATTTGGGCTTGTATATTGCCCCCGGTGCCTATGTGCATTTGCTGCCTAACATCGCTGGCTTTGTCGGTGCTGACCACGTTGCAATGTTGCTGGCTACCGAAGCACCACAAGCTGAAGGAGTAACGGTGGCGCTTGACATCGGGACCAATACCGAGGTCTCTTTAGTAAAGAACGGTAGGATAACCGCAGTATCCTGTGCCTCCGGCCCGGCATTTGAAGGCGGTCACATTAAGCACGGTATGCGGGCTGCCAGCGGCGCCATCGAAAGACTGCGCATAGAAAGTGACGCTATACAATACCAGACTATTGATGATGCACCGCCGATTGGCATCTGCGGGTCAGGCATACTTGATGCTATAGCCCAGCTTTATCTGGCCGATATCATTGACGAAAGTGGCAGACTGAAGGACGGTCATCATCGCGTTCATAGCCACGACAACCAGCGCCAGTTTGTATTGGTTGACGAGCCAGCCATCGTTATCACCCAGCAAGACTTACGAGAACTACAACTGGCTAAGGCTGCCATCCGCACTGGAATCCAGGTGCTCTTGGAAGCAAATAACTGTTCTGAGTCTGAAATCAATCAGATGATTATCGCTGGAGCCTTCGGCAGCTATATCTCCGTTCCCAGCGCCATAGCCATCGGCATGTTGCCGTCATTGCCCTTGGAATGCTTTCGACAGGTAGGAAATGCTGCTGGTATGGGGGCAAAGATGGCTCTAATTTCCCTGAGCAAGCGGGCAGAAGCACAGAGTATAGCCTCCCAAGTCCACTACATTGAACTGGCAAATGCCCCCAACTTCAGCCAGACCTTCATCCAGGCAAGCTACCTGGGAAGATACCGTCTGGAAAACGGCGGAAGGAGAAAAACCAAATAATGGAAACGATGGTATCGAGCGCCATGAAAGAGGTAATCATCGGGCATGACCGACCAACAGTGCTTATCGGTGAGCGCATCAATCCTACGGGCAAGAAAAAGCTGGCCGAGGCGCTGAAGGCTGGCAACTTAGAAATTATCTGTGAGGAAGCCCTGGCACAGGCACAGGCTGGAGCCGACATCATTGACGTCAATGTAAGCACATTCGGCGTGGACGAGGTAACCATGCTGCCCAGGGTGGTACAGACGGTGCTGGGGACGGTAGACATACCTTTATGCCTTGATAGTGCCAATCCTGAGGCTTTAGCAGCAGCCCTCAAGGTTTACAAGGGGAAACCGCTCATCAATTCAGTCACCGGCGAGGAGCGCTCCCTGTCAGCCATCTTGCCACTGGTCAAAGAATATGGTGCTGCCGTCATCGGATTGGTGCAAGACGATGATGGTATTCCTAATGACGCTGAGCGGAGGGTAGCCGTTGCCCGTAAGATAGTTAAGCGAGCTGAAGCGACGGGCATCCCTCGACAGGATATCATAATTGACCCTCTGGCCTTAACCATAGGTGCTGATACTAAATCCGGCCTGGTCACCATCGAAACCGTGCGTCGGGTTAAAGCTGAACTCGGGGTTAACATAGTTCTGGCAGTCAGCAATGTCTCCCACGGTATGCCCGACCGTGACTTGCTCAACAATGCCTTTGTGGCTATGGCCATTGCCGCAGGTGTCACCTGCCTTGTCGTGGATGTGGCTAAGGTGCGCTCTATTGTTCTGGCTGCCGACCTTCTGCTAGGCAAAGACGAATATGCCCGCCGCTATATCAAGACTTACCGCCAACGAGGGCAGCAAACACCTGGAGGATAAAATCTACGTCAGGAGGTTAATATGAGCGCTAAAGAGAAAACTCAGCCAAGTCGCAGTACAAAAGTTATAACAGGAGCCACAGCTCACGATTGCGGTGGCAGATGCCCGCTGAAGTTTCATGTAAAAGACGGGGTAGTTATCAGGATTGAGGGCGATGATGCGCCAGAGCCGCAACAACTTAGGGCTTGCCTCAGATGCCGTGCTTATCGGCAATTTGTCTATCATCCAGCCCGCCTCAAGTACCCCTTGAAAAGAACAGGCGCCAGAGGAGAGGGCAAGTTCGAACGGATATCTTGGGATGAAGCCCTGGATACCATAGCCTCCGAGTTAAAGAGGGTCAAGGAGACTTATGGAAACTCTGCTATTTTTCTGGTCATCGGTGGTGGTTACCTGGCAGCCCTTCACTCAGGCCCTGCTGTCATGGCAAGACTACTCAGTATGTTCGGCGGTTATACCACCCACTATGGTAATGTCTCGTCTGAAGGCTGTATTTGGGCGGTAACGGCGCAGTATGGCACCACTCTGGTCGGTAATAGTCGAGAGGACCTGCTCAATTCCCGACTGATAATCATGTGGGGCTGGGACCCGGCGAAGATGATTTCAGGCACCAACACCATGTTTCATCTCATCCAGGCAAAGGAGGTGGGGGCTAAGATTGTAGCTGTTGACCCTATATACACTGACTCGGCAGCAGCCCTTGCCGACGAATGGATACCTATCAGGCCGGGCACAGATACTGCCATGATGATAAGCATGGCTTATGTGATGGTGAAAGATAACCTTCACGATGAACTATTTCTTAATAAATATACCATAGGGTTTGACCAGTTCAAGGACTATGTTCTGGGCACTGAAGACGGTCTTGAGAAGACACCGAAATGGGCTGAAGCAATTACAGGTGTCCCTTCAGCTACCATAGAGCGCCTGGCCACAGAATATGCCACCATCAAACCAGCAGCTCTTATGGATGGCATGGGTCCGGCACGCAGTGCCATGGGGGAGCAATTCACCAGATGTGCCATGACCCTGGCAGCAATGACGGGAAATGTCGGCATCCCCGGTGGACACGCCGGTAGTGGACTTATGGGTCTGCCTGTAGGGCACATGTTCCGGTCTCCGGCAATACCTGTACCCAAGAACCCTGTTGAGGCTGCTGCACCCTCTGTGCGCGGTTCTCTTGACCTCATCCGCCGCCTAGTTTACAGGATACATACGAACAAAATATTCGATGCTATGCTCACAGGAAAAGCCGGCGGTTACCCCGCCGACATCAAATTTGTCTGGTTCTGCTGCAACAACTTCCTGAACCAGCTTGGAAATACCAACAAAGCTGCAGAGGCATTGAAGAAGCCTGAGTTCATCGTCGTTCCAGAACTGTTCATGACTCCAACGGCTAAGTTTGCCGACATCTTGCTGCCGGTAAGCGCTGATATAGAGAGGAACGACTTGACCCGGCCCTGGCCATCCGGCCCATACTATATGTATATAAACAAGGTTATTGAGCCGCCCGGCGAATGTAAATCGGACTTTGAAATCGCCTGTGAGCTAGCTCCTAGAGTGGGAATTCACGATTACAATGACAAGACAGAAGATGAGTGGCTCAGGCTGCTTGTTAGTCTGGCACCGGACATGGCTAAAGATATACCCGACTACGATAAGTTCAGGAGCGAGGGTATTCACCGAGTCAAACTTCCACAGCCTATAGTCGCCTTCAGGGAGCAAATCGAAGACCCGGAAAAGAATCCCTTCCCCACTCCTTCAGGAAAGATAGAGATTTATTCTCAGCGAGCCGCAGAAATCAACAACCCGCTCTGTCCACCTATTCCGAAGTACCTTGGTACCTGGGAAGACCTGAACGACCCTCTGGCCAAGAAATATCCACTTCAGCTTATCACTGCTCACCCCAAGGTGAGGGCACATTCCACAATGCACGATGTCCCCTGGCTCAAAGAGCTAGTCCCCCAACGATTGTGGATTAACCCTGCCGATGCTGAGGCGAGAGGTATTAAAGACGGCGATGAAGTCATGCTTTTTAATGACAGAGGAAAGGTGGTTATCCCGGCCTGGATAACCGAAAGGATAATGCCCGGTGTGGTCTGTCTCTACGAGGGTGGCTGGTATCAGCCGGATGACAAAGGCATAGACCGGGGTGGTTGTGCTAATGTGCTGACCAAAGACGAGTACTCAGCAGGTGGCGCCAGCACACTGAACACAGCGCTGGTTCAGGTTAGAAAGGGAGGCTAAAGGACAATGCAGATTGGCTTTTATTTTGACCAGACTCGATGTACCGGATGCGGCACTTGCATAGTGGCCTGCGAAGATTGGCACGACATACCCGCCGGGCCAGCAAAATGGATAAGAGTCCTCTACAAGGAAGCAGGCAAGTGCCCTGAAGTCTTCGTCAGCTACCTTGTTGTACCCTGCTACCACTGCGCCAGCCCTATCTGCCTACCAGCTTGCCCGGTAAAGGCTATTTCGAAGAGAAAAAAAGATGGGATTGTCGTTGTCAATAGAGAAGTTTGCCTGGGTAATGTGAAATGTAAGGTTGCCTGCCTGAAGGCTTGCCCTTACGATGCGCCTCAATTTGGGCCGGAGCCAGATGCCAAGATGCAGAAGTGCGACCTGTGCCTGGAAAGGTGGAAGGAAAAAAAGAAGCCGATTTGCGTTGAAGCCTGTCCCACGAGAGCACTCGATGCCGGCCCACTAAATAAACTGGAAGCCAGGTATGGCAAAGTTAGAAAAGCCGAGGGTTTTGTTTACTACAAAAAGACAGAGCCGTCCATCGTCTTGAAGCCCAAGCGCCCGTAATCAGGTAGTGTAAAATAATTACCGGTATTGTGCGGGTGCCATAATCCGTTTATTCTGTCATTATGAGAGGGCGAGCAGCGTGGCGCTCGTGGTTCCTTTAATTGTCATTCTGAAGGAGTCCCGATTTTATCGGGACGACTGAAGAATCTCGGAGGGGAGGAGCACGATGAGATTCTTTGCTACGCTCAGAATGACATGAAGGGAGGGCTCAGGATGACAGGGGGCGAAGGGCTCGCAAGCACAAGTAAAATTTCGCAACAGGTTAAGAGAGCAAGACAAATGGATTTACACGTTCATACCACCTACTCAGATGGCAACTCTGAGCTGAGGGCTGTGGTAGACAAGGCCATCGCCCTCGGCATAAAGGATTTGGGAATAACCGACCACTACGGCGACCTCGAGTGGTACTCTATCACATCAATAACCCAGCTCGATGAGTATATTGCCGAATTGACAGGGCTTAAACAACTCTACCAGCCCAAAATAAATATCTGGATTGGCCTGGAGATGTCGATTCTAAATGGCTTGCCTTTCCTCCAACTGAACAAGCTGGACTATGCGCTATTTGAGGATGTAGAGATGGGTCCCAGGCTGAGTCACTTAGTCAGTCAGGTCAAGCCTCAATTGAAAATCCCGGTGGGGATAGCTCATGCCCAAGTCATTTTTCTGGAGAAGTCTGCCGATATACTGGAAAAAGAAAAAATCTTTATTGAATTGAACACGCATTATCCTGACAGATACAGAAGCAACTGGGCAAGGAGCATCTGGCAGAACTTAGCTTCGAGAGATATTCGTCTTTCAGTGGGCTCCGATGCCCATGATACGAAGCGGATTGGAGATACCGGCGATGCCATCAGGTTTATGGAGGAAAATGGCCTGTCCCAGAAGCTATGGCTGCCCAGTAAGCAACAACAGAAGTAGCGGATTATTTCGACGAGCACCTTGATTTGAGTAAGTGTATAATTGGGCGTCACTCCAAGGGGGAAGTATGCCAGACTCAGATTTGGAGAAATATTGTCGGCAAGCTATAGAGAAAGGGGCTACTCATGCCAAGCAGATTGACCCCGGCAGTGTGGTCACTGCGCCCTGGGTACGGTGGAAATGTCAGTTTGGCTGTACTGAATATGGCAAAGGATACTGCTGCCCGCCGGACACCCCGACACCGGAACAGACAAGAGCAGTTATCGACTGTTACCGCCGCGCCATTCTATTCCACCTGGAAAATCCCAAAGCACCGGGCAGGGGAAAACGATTTCGGCATTTCCATGACATGCTGATAAATTTAGAAGGCGAGCTGTTCAAGGACGG
>VGOO01000063.1 GCA_016875925.1 Chloroflexota bacterium | reverse complement strand
AGGCAGCCGGGCTGTTTCAGAGATTGCTGGATTGCTCTGGACGGAGCGAGGTGGATGGCAGGATATCCACCAGGCGCTCGTAGTGCCAGATAGCCCTCAAGGGGTACATAGGCTTTGACCAGACTTTTGATAATCAGACACGGGCGGACGGAGTGGAATAGGGTTGAAAGATTTAGGGGCAGAGCGGATATACCTCTGGATGAGGTGGGGAAGAAGCAGGCTGAGGCTACAGCCAGAAGGGTAGCTGAGTGGCAGCTAACTACTGTTTATTCTAGCCCGCTGCGGCGAGCGATGGAAACGGCAGAGGCTCTGGCTCGACCTGCTGGCCTGGAAGTTAAGAAGCTGCCTGACATTATAGACATAGATTATGGCCAGTGGCAGGGACTTTCTCCGGAGGAGGCTGAGGCCAAGGACGCTGAGCTGTATAGAAAATGGCTGAGCAGTCCTCACCAGGTTAAGTTTCCTGGTGGAGAGAGTTTGGCAGAGGTCGGGGATAGGGCTGTTTCTGCTCTGGGGAGATTATTCGCTGAGCATAACAAAGAGGCCATCGCTTTGGTGTCGCATAAGGTGGTGTGTCAGGTCATGGTGTTGAGCTTGCTCGGGCTCGAGTTGTCTAATTTCTGGGATGTAACGCAGGATGTTTGTGCTGTGAACTATTTTGAGGTCAGGGGTGGCATACCAGCGGCCTTGCTGATAAACGATACGTGCCACCTCGAGGGGTTGAGTTAGACATGGCTAAAGTGAAAGTTGGAATAATAAATGTTACCGGATACGCCGGCGTGGAGCTAGCGCGACTTCTTCATGGCCATCCGCAGGTGAAACTGGTGTCGGTCACCGGCAGGAGCGCTGCCGGCCAAAAGTTGGCTAAGGTCTTTCCGCATCTGGTTGACCTTGACCTGAATATTGAAGCCGACCTGGGGGATGTTGACCTGGCTTTTTGTGCTATGCCTCATAAAGCAAGCGCTGAAGCAATTTTGCCTCTGGCGGAGCGCGGAGTTAAGGTGGTGGATATCAGCGCCGATTTCCGCCTTAAGGACGCTGCCAAGTATCCCCAGTGGTATGACTTTCAGCATCCCGGACCACACCTGTTGTCTAAGGCTGTCTATGGATTGCCGGAGATATATCGGGATGAAATAGCTAAGGCCAACCTGGTGGCTAATCCCGGTTGCTATCCTACGGGTGCTTTGCTGGCACTGGCTCCGATTGTCAAGGCAGGCTTGGCCTCGCCAGATATCATCGTGGACAGTAAATCGGGTGTTTCCGGGGCGGGTCGAACGTTGACGTTGTCCACGCATTTTGCCGAGGCGGTAGACAATGTCCGCGCCTATTCACTGGAGGGTCATCGCCACCTACCGGAGATTGTGCAAGAGCTGGAAGGGCTGAAACCAGGTTTTAAGCCAATGGTGACTTTCCTGCCGCATGTGGTGCCGATGGCCAGGGGGATTCTGAGTTCCTGTTACGTGCAGCCTGATGGCGGTAAGCTGGCTGGTGGCAAAGCGAAGCTACAGAGCCTGTACTGTGATTTCTATAAGGGCGAGCCTTTTGTCAGGGTAGTGGACAGCCCACCTGAGACCAAGCATACCTGGGGCAGCAATTTCTGTCTGGTTTATCCTACGGTTGAGCCGCGGACGGGCAAGGTCATTGTTATCAGTTGTATTGACAACATGGTCAAGGGTGCTGCTGGACAAGCCATACAGAATATGAATATAATGCTTGGTTTTCCTGAGACCGCCGGGCTGGAAGCTCTGCCGGTCTATCCCTAAGCCACAGGCCCCCATCGTCTAGGGGACTAGGACGTCAGCCTTTCAAGCTGAAGACAGGGATTCGAATTCCCTTGGGGGCACCAGTTTCCGGGCCCGATGTGCTGGTGCAGGAGGGTATGGCTTTCTGCCTGGCAACTTACTCCTTCATGTGATATCTAACTGTGCCGGTTGAGTGTATAATTGGGCGAATTGTTGATGGAGGGAGATATGCCTGATTCGGATTTGGAGAAGTACTGTACATCGGCTGTTGAAAGAGGTGCCACGCACGCTAAACAGATTCATCCAAGCAGCGTGGTGACAGCAGCTTGGGTGCGATGGAAATGCCAGTTTGGCTGTCCCAGATATGGCCAGGGGTACTGCTGTCCTCCGGATACGCCAACACCGGAGCAGACCCAGAAGCTTATCGACTGTTACCATCGTGCCATATTGTTCCACTTGGAAAGTCCGCCATCAGCAGACAGAGGAAAGCGATTTCGGCACTTCCAGGAGATGCTGGTAGACCTGGAAGGGGAGATGTTCAAAGATGGATACTACAAGGCATTTCTCATTTCGGAGGGGCCATGCATTGTCTGCAAGGAGTGTGCCAAGCTTAAGAACGAGCCCTGCAACTTTGGCCATAGGGCCAGGCCATCTATGGAAGCCTCTGGCATAGATGTGTTTCAGACGGCACGGAACAACGGATTTTTCATCGTTCCGCTGAGGGACAAGACTGAGACCCAGAATGTCTATTGCCTGATGCTGGTTGATTGACTAGCAGAAGTCTAGGTGAGCAAGGTGTCTCAGTTGCCGGGTAGTATGCGTAATCCCGTAGTGTGAGGAGTGAATACAACAACACATCTACTACTGGCGACTAGCCGCTTGCCAGCGCTAGGTAGTTGGTTTGAAGAGAATTGGTCTAGGAGCTACTTCTTCTTTTTAGTGGCTTTCTTGGTGGGTTTGGCCTTCTTAGCGTGAGCAGCACAGGTGTTGCACATTTTCCTTTCCTCCTCTGACGATTGCGTGCATACAATTGTATTTGTAGCAGGTTAGGCAAAGGATGTCAAGGCGTTGTTTTTCAGGGTGTGTTATTTCAGGTGCTGGTCGAAGAAGTCGGCGAGTATTTTAGCGAGCTGAGTAGGGGTGAGGCTGGGGATACCACCAGCGGGGAGAAGACCATGGCCAGCGTTCTTGACTATGACCAAAGTGGCTGTCACGCCGGCAGCTTTAAGTCGGTCATAGAGGATTTGTGACTGGCTCAGAGGCACCAGCTTATCCTTATCCCCGTGCATGATGAGGAAAGGCGGGTCATCTGGGGATACGTAGGTCACCGGACTGGAGCGGACAACAATGTCGCTGTGGCGGTCAGGGTTGCCAAAGACCTGGGTCAGCAAAGTCGGCTTGGCCCCTTCGAAAATTGTGGTGAGGTCAGAGGGTCCGAATTGGTTGGCTACTGCCTGGACTCTGCTGGACTGGTCATACCAGCCACCGCAGTTATCGAATCCTGCGTTCTCATCGGTTAGTCCTAGCAGGGCTACTAGGTGTCCGCCAGCGCTGCCACCGAAGGCTCCGATTCGCTCTGGGTCTATGCCATAATTTGCGGCATGAGCCCTCAAGTAGCGGACTGCGCATTTCACATCCTGTATTTGTGCGGGGAATTTGTATTGTGGTGCCAGGCGATAGTTGATGGAGGCTACCAGGTAACCGCGTTTGATTAGCTGGGGTAGAAACAAGGCCCCTGCGGTCAGGGCTTTGTCTCCCTTTGTCCAGCCACCGCCATGTACGTGGAGCACTGCGGGGACCGGGCCGGTCGCCAAGCGGGGATAGTAGATGTCCATCTTGAGGGCAATGTCATCGACAGTGCCGTAAGTGACGTCTCTTTCTATGGTGCCCAGCTTTTCTGGAGCAGGGCCTTGTGCTGGCGTTTGATTTGCTGGCGCTAGGGTTCGTGGCGCTAAGCAGGATAAGGAGAGTACCAGGGTTAGCGTGAGTGCCACAGAGGCAAGGATTGTGCGCTTCTTTTTCATGTAACTTTTACCGGTGGCTACAATAATTATAGCACCGCAACATTGCCGCGGTTTTATCGTTGTTCAAAGCTCTAGCCCCAGATGGCTTCAAGTATGCGAATGCGCATGGTGCGGTACACGGGAATGTAGGCGGCAATGAGGGCAACGACAAGCAGGATCACGGACATGCGTGCTGTCACGGTGAACTTGGTGGTGAGGTATGCAGCGCCGAAGGGGAAGGTAAATGGGTGGCGCATTTCTAATGGTATGACGACATATTTGAATGCTATTATAGCCAGTGCAAGCCCTGTTAATGCATAGAACAGGGCACGGATAAGGTATGAGATAGCTATTGATTGAGGATTGATGCCGATGGCACGCTGAATGCCAATTTGCCGTCTGCGGTTGACTACATCTACGTAAGTCACGATGAACACAGTGATGCCAGCTATCAGGAAATTGACTGCGCTCAGTATTTGATTTATAAGAAAGAAGCTGTCGGTCATACTTTTCATCAGGCCGGCGGTCTCCTCCCAGGTTTTGAATTCCAGGTCGTCTCTCAGGTTGTCGATTCTCTTAATAACTGTTTGAGGGTCGGTTCCCTGTTCCAGCTTTATGCGGATGCTGGTAGCGCGGTTGCGCGAGGCGGGCATTACGGATTGGAATTCCAAGTCGGTGATGAATGCCTGCAGGTCAGTTTGAATAAAGCGAACCCGGAATATGCCTTTGACTGTGTATTGCTTTTCTGGGCCGTTGGCGTAGGATACAATCACCTTGTTGCCAGCATGTACATGCTGCAGCGAGCTGCTGTATAGCTCCAGGTTCTTGATATCAGCGCCTGCAAGCTGGACACCTAACAATATCTCATTGCGGTCACGGGGTGAGAGATATGCGCCTTCTATGATGTTTTGGGATATTTCGAAGACCTCCTCGTCACGTTTGGGTTCAATGCCAACGACAGTACAGGTGGTTTGCTTGCCTTCGAAGGTAATTTTGGCATTGATGGTATTCCGGGAGGCTACGGCGGCAACTCCATCTATAGATTCTATGGCCTTCATCAGGCTCTCTGCGTTGGTAATGAAAGGGTTCTCTCCTTTAGGCTCGACGATTATATCTGCCGAGTAGGTCTTGATTAGTATGCGGTTGGAGCTGTCTATGGCGCCGTTGATGAGGCCAGGAACGAAGAGGAGATTCATAGCTACCAGCATCAGCATGAATATAGTCATGAGGGTGACACCGAGGTTTCCCCTGGTTATGGCCTTGAAAGCCAGGAAAGTGGCTACTCTGAGCGAGTTAAGCATTGGGGCTGGTCACTCTGTCTACAATTTTGCCGTCGCTCATGATAATTACACTGCGGGCGTATTTCTTATCATCCGGGTCGTGAGAGACGAAGAGAACAGTGACCTTGACATCGCGATTTAGGTTGACCAGTGTCTCCATGACACGCTTGCTAGATATAGTGTCCAGATTGGCGCAGGGCTCATCGGCAAAGATGACCTGCGGATTGTTGATTAGAGCGCGGGCGATGGCTACTCGCTGTTGCTCACCGCCTGATAGCTCACGCGGGTAGTGGTGCATTCGATGTCCTAGGCCTACCAGGTTAAGCAATTCTTTGCCTTTCTTCTTGTAGTCTGTGTCTTTTCCGCCCAGCATCATGCCGGGGAGATAAACATTCTCAAGTGCTGTAAGCTCGGCGAGCAAAGCGTATTCCTGGAAAACATAGCCGAGGTGTTGGAGGCGCAAAGCAGCTCTAGCAGTTTCGGCGAGCTTGGTGACCTCCTGCCCATCGAGGTAGATTTCGCCCGAGGTGGGCTGGTCCAGGAGGCCTAATTGGCGAAGCAGTGTAGACTTGCCCGAGCCGCTCTTGCCCATGATGCAAGCCATATCGCCGGTGTCTATGGTGAAGGATACGTTGTCCAGGGCTTTGACAGGCACGTTGCCCATGTTGTAAACCTTGCTCAGATTGCGGACGTCAAACATAAGCGTAGGTGCGTTTGGGGCTAGGCTGTCTTCAGGATTAGTTCCTTATGTTCGTCTAAGGCTTTTTGGTATTGGGAATCTAGCTGGCTGCTTACTCGTTGCCATTCTTCCTGGAACTGTTGTTGTAACCCTGCTTCCAATGCGGCGGCGTTCTTCATCTGTTGCTGCAGGGCGGGGGCAGCGCGTTTCACCTTATCTTCGAAGCTCTGCTTAAACTGCGTGAATGTCTGCTGGCGAGCCTGCTCATAGTAGTTGAACAGATTCTCGATGCGCTCGAAAACGGCATCGAGCTGGTTCTTGTTCTTCTTCAACAGCTTCAATCCGGACATAGCCTTCTTAGCTACCTGCTTGTCCCTATCGTGATGTGGCAAGTTGATATTTCGCAGGAATGTCTCCTGTGCTCCTTCAATGATATATTTCCTGGCTCCAGTGCCCTTGTGCTTTGTTAGCTCAGAGTCTAATTCGTTATTGGGGCGTTCCAGTTCCAGGTACTTGGCGGCAAGCCTGTTGCCGATTGGCATATATTCTAGCCTTTTGAGCTCATCTTCGGTGAGCCTTCCCAGCTTTTCGGTCTTTTCCATGGCCTTTTCCCAGGCGCTTTTAATTTCGCTCATAGTCTTCCTCCTCGGGGCATTGCAGCAGTAGTATCAGGCGTTGCAGCATAAAGGTCTGTCCACCTTTTGCGGTGGGCTTCCTTCAGCTTTTCGAAGTATGACTTAAAGGTGTCGGAGGTCAAACTATTGGTAGTCATGATAAGGGCGTCTTCGCCGTTATCTGTGTAATAGCGACGGCGTAGCCCTACATGCTTAAAAGCGTATTTCTGGTAGAGTTCCTGGGCTGGCTTGTTAGAGGCACGCACTTCTAGTGTAATCACGTTGGCCTTTAGCTCGAGTGCCATTTCCATGACTGCGATGAGCAGCCATTCCCCAATTCCCTGTCGCCGGTAAGCTTCCCTGGTGGCAATGGTGGTGATATGTGCTTCGTCCACCATAATCCAGAAGCCGGCCATGCCTATGACGTATTCGCTGGCGGGCCGTGGTTGCTCAGGGCCAAAAAAGCGGTCGTGGTCGAAGAGGTGCTTGATATAGGAAAAGGCTTGCTGGAGGCTATTGTTATTGTTGTTTTTGATAGCTGAAGGTTGGAGTTCCGCTTGCTTGACGGCGACGATGTAACGAGCCAGGCGGTTGTATAGTTCATGTTTGATGCCGCTGTAGGTCGGTCGCGGCCATTGGGTGGGATAGGCCTCGCGGTCAAGCTGTAGTACCTGGGGTATGTCTTTATCCTCCATGCGGCGGATGCAATAAGCCATCTGTGATTCCTTCATTCCCGAATTGAATTTTAACATATTTTGGCAGCAATGGGGCTATCATTAGGCCTTTGGCTTGGTTATACTATAGGAGAGAAAAGGTGCTAGACCTCAGCGTGCAACTGGCTCCCAGGAATCCACGGGGGTTGCTGTTGTCCAATCCGGTGATGACGGCCTCGGGCACTTTCGGCTATGGCACTGAGTACGAAGGTCTGGTGGATATTCAGAAGCTGGGAGGGATAGTCTGCAAGGGAACAACACTCAAGCCCAGAGATGGCAATCCCCAGCCGCGCCTATTTGAAACAGCCTATGGGCTGCTCAACTCGGTAGGTTTGCAGAATATCGGAGTTGAAGCTGTGGTCAAAGAGAAAACCCCATTCTGGGCTAAGTGTCGGGTGCCGGTTATTGTAAACATTGCTGGCGAGACCAAGGATGAATATGCCCAGGTGGCTGCCAGATTGGAAGGAGTGGCGGGGGTCAGTGGTATCGAGGTGAATATCAGTTGTCCCAACGTAGCCGGTGGCGGAATTGAGTTTGGCACTGATCCCAAAGCGGCAGCCGAAGTTACAGCAGTGGTGAAAAAGGCCACGCGCTTGCCAGTCATTGTGAAACTCAGCCCTAATGTGGCTGATATCGGAATGATAGCCAAGGCAGTGGCCGATGCTGGGGCTGATGCCTTGTGTTTGGTCAATACTGTCCGTGGGATGGCGATAGATATAAATAATCGCCGACCTGCCCTGGGCAATATTATAGGCGGGTTGTCAGGGCCAGCCATTAAGCCAATTGCGCTTTACCTGGTTTACAAAGTGGCAGGCGCGGTGGATATTCCTGTTATTGGCTGTGGGGGCATAACATGTGGGGGGGATGCGGTGGAGTTCCTTATGGCTGGAGCCAGCGCAGTGCAGGTGGGCACAGCCAATCTGGCAGACCCACAGGCTGCGCTGAAGGTTCTGCATGACGTTGAGCAGTTTCTGAAAGGGAAGGGTTACAGGAACCTTAGCGAGATTATCGGCGCAGCCAGAAGTTAGGCGCCGTCTCTAGTTGTTGCTGGTTTCCTTTCTGATAAACTCGGCGATGTCCTTTGTTGGTGTGCCCGGGCCAAAGACAGCCTTGACGCCAAGTTTTTTCAGTGCAGATATATCTTCATCGGGTATGATGCCTCCGGCTACCACCAGCACTTCGGACAGGCCCTTCTTTTTTAATCCGTCTACGATGGGTGGGAACAGCTCCATGTGGGCTCCGGAGAGTATGCTCAACCCGACAACGTTCACATCTTCCTGAACTGCTGCTTCTACAATCATTTCTGGTGTCTGGCGGATTCCAGTATAGATGACCTCCATTCCGGCGTCGCGCAAAGCCCTGGCGACAACCTTGGCACCTCGGTCATGGCCGTCGAGGCCCGGTTTTGCTACAAGTACTCTAATTGTCCGTTCTTTTGCCATGGACTCACTCCTTGCCTATAGTATCCGCTATACCTTTTGCGCCAACTCGAAGAGCACGCCCTTGGTTGACTTGGGGTGTATGAAGCCAACCTTGCCGGCGAGGCCTGGTCGGCCTTGCTTGTCTATTAAATTGACGCCTTTCTTGCCTAGCTTGGATAGCTCTTTATCTACATCCTCTACCTCCAGGCAAATGTGGTGTATGCCTTCGCCCTTGCTTTCCAGGAACTTGGCTACGCCGCTCTGCGGGTCAATTGGTTCCAAAAGCTCGATTTCTCCACCTTCCTTCATGGGCAGGAGGGCTGCCTTGACGCCTTGATGGGGTATGGTTTCAATCTTGGCTGGTTTGGCGCCGAAGAGGTCGTCGTAGAGCTTTAGCGCTTCCTCCAGGTTCTTGACTACTATGGCGATATGGTCAACTTTCTTAATCATCTTGTCCTCCTGATTTAGAATACCAGAAATTCTTTTTGGGTGCCGAATACTTTGCGCAGCACATCACAGATTTCACCAATGCTGGCATAAGCCTCGGCGCACTCTACAAATACGGGCATGGTATTATCCGTGCTTCTGGCCACATCCTCCAGGTTCTTGAGGGCTTTGGCGACCCGGGTATTGTCTCTTTTCTTCTTCACTTCGGCTAACCGTTCGATTTGCTTTTTCTCCAGCTCGGGGTCAACACGTAGCAGGTTGGGTATCTTGGGTGATGGCGAGATGAACTTGTTTACTCCGACCACCGTGCTCTTGCCTTCTTCGATATTCTTCTGATATTGGTAAGAACTCTCTTGGATTTCCTTTTGCTGGAAGCCCTGCTCGATGGCAGCTACAGCTCCGCCAAGCTTATCTATCCTCTCGATATATTCGGTCGCCTTTTTTTCCAGCGAATTGGTGAGGGATTCGATGTAGTAGGAACCGCCCAGTGCGTCAACTACATCGCCGATGCCGTTTTCGTAAGCTAGCACCTGCTGGGTGCGCAGGGCGATAGTGACCGCTTCCTGTGTTGGTGTGGCGAAGGCTTCATCAAAGGAGTTGGTATGGAGGGATTGTGTCCCGCCCAGTGTAGCTGCCAGTGCCTGTATGGTTACCCTGATGATGTTGTTGTAGGGTTGCAAGGC
>VGOO01000062.1 GCA_016875925.1 Chloroflexota bacterium | reverse complement strand
AGACCAACCATCCCAGAACTATTATCCGCCGTCTCCCCAGTTTATCAGACAATACCCCCGCAGGTATTGACACAGTTGCATAGACAACATTGAACAGAATAAGCATCAAGAGTATATAGAGGACACAATTGCCCACATTTTGCGCCCGCAAAATAAGGAAGGCATCGCTGGAATTGCCCAAAGTGAACAGAAACATGATGCCAAGAAAAAGTTTAAAGCGATTGTCAAAGCCAGTTTTGGTACCTGAAGAGCTTCTATCAAAAGATGATGGACTTACTTTAGAGTCGGAGTCATTTTGCCCGCTTGAACTTTTCCTGGCTTCGCGAACAAAGAAGAACATAAACAATGCCAGCACTGCCGGGATAATCCCAATCAATACTAGCCACTGGTAAGTGCCTCGAATCAGCTCTAGAGTACCTCTCTGGAGAAAGAAGACAACGATGGCGGCAAAAACAAGCCCCAAAGCAGCGCCAGTGGTATCCATGGCTCGATGGAACCCAAAAGCTTTGCCCCGTTGCTCAGGCAACACGGAATCCGCTACCAGTGCATCACGCGGTGCAGTGCGCACCCCCTTGCCTAACCTGTCGGCAAACCTCACCCCCAACACCAACCCCCAAGTCGTGGCTATATACATAAACGGCTTAGCCACAGTAGACAATCCGTAGCCGATAATAGCTAAGGCTTTACGCTTGCCCAGTCTATCGCTGAGCCAGCCACTGAAAATCCTGAGTAGAGAAGCTGTGCTCTCAGCCACTCCCTCGACAAAACCGATGATAACAGTAGCCGCTCCCAGGATATTAGCTAGAAACAAGGGAAGGAGGGTGAAAATCATCTCACTGCTGACATCGGTGAGGAAACTCACCAGTCCCAGGAAGAAAATGTTGGGATTAAGCCCGAAAATGCGTTTTCGTTCTGTCACTTGCATTTGCTTTCCTAACGAAATCATAAGTATAACACGTTGTCGGATACCCTTGCTAATACAAGACACTAAGTGCTTTCCTGTCACCTGTCACCGCTCACCATCACCCCAAGCCACTCTCAAGATTGTCACGCCCCGATTGTGTCGGGGCTCACATGTATGACAAATGAACGCATTGGGACAAGGGTTGACCAAAAATGCTTTTTTTGCTACACTGCCGACTTGGTTATCTAAGTCTACGGAGAGCCAAGTGCCTGATGAACTAGCCAAGATAGCGGCTGAGTACGGGGGAGAAAAGGGAGCATTAATTCCCGTTCTGCAAAAGGTTCAGGGAAAATTCGGTTATCTCTCTAAAGAGGCGATTTCACAGATAGCCAAATTCTCCCGAATGTCGGAAAGCGAGGTCTTTGGAGTTGCCTCTTTTTATGCCCAGTTCTATTTCTCTCGCCGTGGCCAGCACACTGTGAAGGTCTGCCTGGGTACTGCCTGCCACGTCCGCGGTGGTGAGCGAATTCTGGATGAAGTCAAGCGAGAGCTGGATGTTGAGTCTGGGGGCACAACTAAAGACTACAAATTCAGCTTAGAGAGAGTAGCTTGCTTCGGTTCCTGCGCTTTAGCTCCCGTAGTGGTTATTGACAAAGACGTTCATGGTCGGATGACAGTCGCCAAGGCAAAGGAAATTCTATCTGAATATTGACAAAGGTGTAGGAGCGTGACTTTCGAGAAAATTCACAGCCACGCTGTCTCAGAGTGGGAAAAATTACAATCCAGCAATAAACCCAGGATTCTAGTTGGTGCTGGTACCTGCGGGAGTGCCGCCGGAGCTCTCGACATCCTCAAAGCCATTAATGAAGAACTTGGACGGCAAAACATTGAGGCTATTGTCATTCAGGTTGGCTGCATGGGGCTATGTTTTGCCGAGCCTATGGTCGGCATAGTAAAACCAGGGCGTCCACAAATCATTTACGGTGATTTGACCCCCAAGTCAGCAATCCAGCTTGTCAATGATTACCTAGTGAACGACAAGCCTCGTCCCGACTTAGCTATGGGCTATATTGGCAACGGGAAGGTTGACAGTATTCCCAATCTATTCGAGCTGCCGGTGCTTAAACCACAAGTCCGCATAGTCCTGCGCAATTGCGGTCTCATCGACCCCGAGAACATAAATCACTATATCGCGAACGGTGGCTACAGCGGTCTGGTCAGGGCATTGAAGATGACACCAGAGGCGATTATTGAGGAGATCAAGAAATCAGGTTTGCGCGGCAGAGGCGGCGCCGGTTTTTCAACAGGGCAAAAATGGGATTTCTGTCGGAAAGCACCTGGCGAGGAAAAATACATTATCTGTAACGCTGACGAAGGAGACCCCGGCGCCTTCATGAACCGCTCATTATTAGAAGGTGACCCTCACTCAGTTCTGGAAGGAATGGCTATCGGGGCTTACACCATAGGAGCAAACCAAGGCTATATTTACTGCCGTGCCGAATACCCCCTGGCCCTAGAAAGATTAAGGCTGGCTCTACAACAGATGGAGAAGTATGGCTTTATTGGAAATAATATCCTCGGCTCTGGCTTCAGCTTCCACATAAAGATCAAAGAGGGAGCTGGTGCTTTTGTCTGCGGCGAAGAAACAGCTTTGATGGCCTCCATAGAAGGTAAGCGGGGAATGCCTCGGGCACGACCACCATTCCCAGCGATATCCGGCTTGTGGGGCAAGCCAACAAACATCAACAATGTAGAAACATGGGCAAACGCAGCACGTATCTTACAAAAAGGCGGTGACTGGTACGCCCAGTATGGCTCGGAAAAAAGCAAGGGAACAAAGACCTTTGCCTTGGTAGGCAAAGTAGAGCGCACCGGGCTTATTGAAGTGCCTTTAGGCATCACTTTGCGTCAAATCATCTATGATATTGGCGGCGGTATCCTCAAAGACAAACAGTTTAAAGCAGTGCAAACAGGCGGCCCCTCAGGTGGTTGTCTACCAACATCAATGCTTGATTCACCTGTTGACTATGAATCACTGACCGCTGCTGGCTCGATTATGGGCTCTGGCGGCATGATTGTGGCTGACGAGGATACCTGCATGGTTGACCTGACCAAATACTTCCTCACCTTCACCCAAGCTGAGTCCTGTGGCAAATGCCCGCCCTGCCGGGTTGGCACACGGCAAATGTTGGGCATTCTGGACCGAATAACTCGAGGCGAAGGCAAACCCGAAGATATAAAACAGCTTGAAAGAATCGCCACCACAGTTAAACAAGGCTCACTCTGCGGCTTAGGCCAAACTGCACCAAATCCAGTGCTGACCACTATTCGCTACTTCCGCAATGAATATGAATCCCACATTAACGAAAAACGCTGCCCTGCTCTGGTGTGCAAAAATCTGATCTCCTTCTACATTTTGCCAGACAAATGCCAAGGTTGCATGATTTGTCTGCGCAATTGCCCCACTGAGGCAATTACTGGTGACAAAAGATTAGTTCACGTTATCAATCAGGATAAATGCATCAAATGCGGGACATGCACCGATGTCTGCCCACCTCGCTTTTCTGCTATAGCTAAAGTGTCAGGTGAGCAAATTGAAGTTCCGCTTGAACCAGTACCAATTAAGGAGTCCGCTTAACAGGAATCGAGCATGGTAGTCAGTGAAGAGACCAAAATCGTAAACCTGACCATCGACGAGCAACAGGTCAAGACCAAGGAAGGTGCCACCGTGCTTGAGGCGGCCCGACAAGCAGGTATCTATATTCCAACCTTGTGTTATCATCCCAGCCTAACTCCATACGGAGCTTGCCGCTTGTGCGTTGTGGAGATTGAGAACATGCGGGGCTTCCCCACCTCCTGCACTACACCGGTAACTGAAGGCATGGTGATAAAAACCAATACTCCCCAACTCAAGGAGCTAAGACACAACATTTTTGAACTTATTCTGGCAGAACATCCCAAGCAATGCCTCACCTGCGCTAATAATCTGCGCTGTGAATTACAAGAGGTCGCCGCTCGTATAGGGGTGGAACAGATTTCACTCGCTCCTATACACAAAGACTTACCCATTTACCAGGATAGTCCCTTCTTCGACCGTGACTACAATCTGTGCATACTCTGCGGCCGCTGTGTCCGGGTATGCCAGGAAGTAAGAGGCGCCGGAGCTATCGCTTTTACCTATCGAGGTAGTCAAGCATTAGTCGGCACCGCCTTTGACAAGACATTGGAAGAGTCAGGATGTCAATTCTGCGGGGCTTGTGTTGACGTCTGCCCTACCGGCGCCCTGATAGACCGCCACAGCAAATGGTTGGGGCTACCTGAACGCTCAGTGATTACGACCTGCCCTTATTGTGGAGTCGGTTGTCAATTAAGCCTTGAAGTAAACAGGGGAAAGGTTGTCCGTTCAGTACCAATCCTAGAAAACTCGATTAACCAGGGACAGGCCTGTGTCAAAGGTCGGTTTGGCATTGCTGAATTTGTCCATCATTCTGAACGCCTGACCACACCTCTAATACGAAGAAACGGTGAACTGGTTGAGGCAAGCTGGGATAAGGCGATAGACCTGATAGCAGACAAGCTGGGCAGATACAAAGGAGGCCAGTTCGCCTTCATCGCCTCAGCTAAATGCACAAACGAAGAAAACTACCTGGCACAGAAGTTCACGCGCGCTGTGATGCAAACCAACAATATTGACCACTGCGCCCGTCTCTGACATTCTCCCACGGTGGCCGGTCTGGCCGCCAGTTTCGGCAGTGGTGCTATGACCAACTCTATCAACGAAATCAAAGATGCTGGCTGTATCCTTGTTATAGGCAGCAATACCAGCACAGGTCACCCGGTTATTGCCTTAGAGATAAAGAAGGCAGTGCGCAATGGTGGCAGGCTCATCATTGCCAACCCTAGAGAGATTGAGCTTTCCCGCTACGCTGATATATGGCTGAGACACCTTCCGGGCAGCGATGTTGCCCTGCTCATGGGCATGATGAAGATTATAGTAGACGAGGAACTGGCCGACCTCAACTTCATCAGTGAATGTTGCGACAATTTCGACGCCTTTAAGGAATCTTTGAAGAATTTTGGCCTCGACTTCGTAGAAAGGGTTACCGGTGTGTCCGGCAACACCATAATCGAGGCAGCTCGATTATATGCCACATGTAAGCCGGCAACCATCATTTATGCCATGGGCATCACCCAGCACAGCCACGGCACCGATAACGTGCTAGCTACCGCTAACCTGGCTATGCTGACCGGTAACATGGGGATACCTTCAACCGGTGTAAATCCACTGCGGGGGCAGAACAACGTTCAGGGTGCCTGTGACATGGGCGCGTTGCCCAACGTTTACACCGGATATCAAAGAGTTGATAACCCTGACCTTCAAAAGAAGTTTGAAATCGCCTGGAGAGGCGACCTGAGTATAACTCCAGGATTGACCTTGACGGAAATGCTAGATGCCGCCTACCACAAGCGCCTTACAGCAATGTACATCATGGGGGAGAACCCAATATTAAGCGACCCTGATGCTAATCATGTCCGGGAGGCACTAAGCAAACTCGACTTCCTAGTAGTTCAAGATATGTTTCTCACCGAAACCGCCCAGCTAGCCGACGTTGTCTTGCCAGCAACCAGTTTCGCCGAGAAGGATGGCACTTTTACCAATACAGAGCGGCGCATACAACGAGTGAGAAAGGCAATCGAACCCATAGGCAACTCCCAGTCCGATTGGTGGATTATATGCCAGATAGCCAAGAGGATGAGTGCCGATGGTTTCGACTTCGAGCATCCCTCTGAGATAATGGACGATATCGCGAGGTTGACACCAAGCTATGGCGGCGTTAGCTACGAACGTCTGGAAGAATGTGGATTACAATGGCCCTGCCCAAATAAGGACCATCCCGGGACACCTATATTGCATGTGGGCAGATTTGTTTGTGGCCTGGGAAGATTCACACCGCTCCAATATAAGCCACCTGCTGAATTACCCGACAAGGAATATCCGTTAATTCTTACTACCGGGCGCAGCCTGTATCACTATCACACGGGCACTATGACACGGAAAGTTACCGGCCTCAATGCTATGGAGCCAGAGGGGACAGTCGAGATAAGTCCAAAAGACGCAACTTCCCTAAAGATTAAGGATGGTGACAAAGTCAAGGTGATTTCACGCCGTGGCGAGGTGGTAGTTAAAGCTAAAGTAACTGAGAAATCACCCCCAAAGGTAGTATACATGTCCTTCCATTTCGCCGAAAGCCCAACCAATGTTCTGACTAATACTGCATTAGACCCGGTAGCCAAAATTCCCGAACTCAAAATATGCGCCGTAAGAATTGAAAAGGCCTCAACAAAATAAACAGGCTCACTCCAACAATAGACAGCAAACAAACAGTCTTAATATTATGTCAACTGATTTAAAGTCACAGATGCAAGAGGTACTTGCCCCACTACAGGGTCGCCAGGTCGTCCTGATACCAGCTCTTCAGGCGGTGCAAGAGAAGTTTGGTTACCTGCCTGAAGTGGCAATGGAAGAAATCGGACGCGTGGCTGGAGTCTCATCAAACGTGGTCTATGGAGTAGCCAGCTTCTACGCTCAGTTTCGCTTTATTAAGCCCGGAGAGCACATGATTAAAATATGCCTGGGCACCGCTTGCCATGTACGCGGTGCTGCAGGCCTAGCCAAATCATTGGAACGAGAGCTGCACATAGAGCCGGGCAAAACAACACCAGATGGCAAATTCAGCTTAGAAGAAGTTCGGTGTTTTGGCTCTTGTGCCTTGGCCCCTGTCATAGTGGTTGATGACCAGGTCTATGGTAATATGACAACAACCAAGACCAAGGAAATACTGGATGAGTTCCGCTAGCCAAGTTTAAGAGAAATGACATGGATTTCGCCAAACTCCGTAACAAAGCAATTAAAGAATGGCAAGCTCTGTGGAGCGGTGATAAGCCGCTGATCCTGATAGGCTTAGCTACCTGTGGTATAGCAGCAGGGGCTAGCGCAGTACTAAAAACCATCGATGAGGAGCTAGCACGTCGAAATATCAAGGCTAGTATTATCCCGGTAGGCTGTATTGGCCTATGTTACCTGGAACCATTGGTTGACATCGTGAAGCCAGGATATCCTCGAATTTGTTATAGTCAGGTCACTCCCGAAAGAGCAATCAAACTCATTGAAGATTATCTGGTCAATGATAACCCACATCCTGACCTAGCACTAGGTAGCTTTGGCGAGAGCACTGTAGAGAACATTCCGAAGTTCTTTGAACACCCAATGCTAAAACCGCAGGTGAGAATAGCCACCCGCAACTGTGGCCATATCAACCCTGAAGATATCAACCACTATATCGCCAAGGGTGGCTACAATGGGCTGAATATGGCACTAGGAATGTACCCTGAAGATGTGATCAAAGAGGTTGAGAAATCAGGGCTGCGCGGGCGTGGTGGGGCTGGCTTCCCCACCTGGAGAAAATGGGATGAAGCACGCAACAGCAAGACAACACCGAAGTTCGTGGTGTGCAATGCCGATGAGGGAGACCCGGGAGCATTCATGGATCGCTCTGTTCTCGAAGGAGACCCTCATTCTGTCCTCGAAGGCATGGCTATTGCTGGCCATGCTATCGGCACATCCAACGGCTACATATATGTCCGAGCTGAGTACCCGCTGGCAGTAAGACGGCTCCAGATTGCTATAGACCAAGCCAAGAAACTGGGGCTGCTGGGGGATAATATTCTGGACACCGAATTCAGCTTCAACATCGACATAATGCAGGGAGCCGGCGCTTTTGTCTGTGGTGAAGGCAGTGCCCTGATGTACTCAATAGAAGGCAAGCGAGGAATGCCTCGAGTAAGACCCCCCAGGTCAGTGGCATCGGGGCTGTGGGGCTTGCCTACCTCTCTGAACAACGTTGAGACCTTTGCCAATGTGTCTCCAATTGTAACCAACGGCGGAGACTGGTATGCCAGCTATGGCACAGAGACAAGCAAAGGGACAAAAACATTTGCCTTGACCGGTAAGATAGGCCGCCCAGGATTGATTGAGGTGCCCATGGGAATCACCCTTCGCCAGATAATCTACGAAATTGGTGGTGGGATTCCCGGAGACAAACCCTTCAAAGCCATACAGACCGGTGGACCGTCGGGAGGCTGCCTGCCAGAAAGCCTGCTCGATACCCCAGTTGATTTCGAAACGCTCACCAAAGCCGGTTCCATCATGGGTTCTGGAGGCATGGTGGTATTGGATGAAGATACCTGCATAGTGGATGTTGCCCGCTATTTTATTGCCTTCTGCCGCGATGAATCCTGCGGTAAATGCGTTCCCTGTCGGGAAGGACTGCCCCTGATGAGCAACATGCTCGAGAGGATAACACAAGGTGACGGAAATGCTGAAGATATCGAACAACTTATAGATATAGGCGAGACGATTATAAACGGCTCCCTGTGCGGCCTAGGGAATTCAGCTCCTAACCCAGTACTGTCAAGTATCCGCTATTTCCGGGACGAGTGGGAGTCTCATGTAATTGATAAAAGGTGTCCAGCATTAGTATGTAAGGCTCTGATAAACTTCTATATACTGCCCGATAAATGCGCTGGCTGTGGTATCTGCGCCAGAGCCTGCCCTGTAGAGGCAATAAGTGGAGGCAAAAGGCTAGTCCACGTCATCAACCAGAAGAAATGCATCAAATGCACGACCTGTCTCGAAAAATGTCCTGAGCGTTTCAGCGCCATAGTCAAGGTGACAGGTGAACAGATTGAAGTACCCAAAGAGCCAGTGCCAGTAGGAGCAAATAAGTAGAGTGCGAAGCAAGTGGATACGATTACCATAACCATAGATGGAACAGAGGTCAGAACCACCAAGAGCAAGAGAATCCTGGAAGCAGCACTGGATGCTGGTATTTATATCCCCAATTTGTGCGCGCTGCGAGATATAAAGCTGCCGTTCGGTGCCTGCCGACTATGCGAGGTGCACATAGAAGGGAGACGAGGCACCGTCACCGCCTGCAGCGAACCAGTAGCTGACAGCATGGTCGTTCACAACAACACAGCCGAGATAAACAAACTGCGTCGAAAAATTCTCGAAATACTGCTCGCCAGGCATCCACATGCTTGTCTAACCTGCTGGCGGAGGGAGCGCTGTCAGCCATTCGATATATGCTTGCGTAACGTAGCAGTAACCGAGCGCTGTGTTACCTGCCCCAAAAATGGACGATGCAAGCTACAAAAAGCGGTTGATTTCATTGGCCTCAATGGTATGCCTTTCTCCTATACTTCTAAAGGATTCACTGTCGAAAGAGACAACCCGTTCATTGTCCGCGACAATAATCTATGCATTCTCTGCGGTCGTTGCGTCAGAGTCGACCAAGAGATATTGGGCTTCGAAGCTATCGCCTTCAACCTGCGCGGGGCTCAGACCTATATCGGCGGCGCATTCGGTAAACCTCTTATAGAATCAGGATGCACCTTCTGTGGTTCATGCGTTGAAGTTTGCCCCGTAGGCGCATTGATGGACCGCAGCGACGAGTGGACCCGCTGGCCTGACCGCGAGGCCGCCTCAATCCGCTGCAAATATGCCTGCCCAGTAAATGTAGACGTGCCACGCTTCATACGCTTCATCAGAGAAGAAAAATATGCCGAGGCTGTAGCCGTTATCCGCGAAAAAGTCCCCTTTGCGTCTATATGTAGCCTTATCTGCGAGCATCCCTGCGAAATCTC
>VGOO01000061.1 GCA_016875925.1 Chloroflexota bacterium | reverse complement strand
ATCGCCATCGCTTCTGCGCTGTCCCTCATTCCAGATAATCTTCACCTGACCTTGATAACGCTGACTATTCTTTTAGCTTGCCGCTGGGATAACCGTCCTCCTAACTTCAGGGTAACCCATCCATTGGAATCCGGCATCGATTCCAGCATACTCTATTGGGGCAGTAACTTTCAACGAGTTGTGCAAGCTAACCTCGAAGATGATAACCCCTCAGCCCAAGTGGCGGTATGTGGCAAGAGCTGGAACTGCAGATTATCTGGTGGAGCCAGCGGTCAGATTCGAACTGACGACCGGCGGTTTGCGCAGTCTGGTTATGGATTTTGCCTATGCCCAATGCCAAGTAGCTTCGCGGCTTCACCCGATTAGGACATCAACCGCCTGGCTGACTTGAACAAAATTGTGAAAGATGCCAGCCCATTGACATTGGAGCATGGATATAATAGTATTTTGCGAATGTCGAGTGGTTCGGAGACGACAGAATAGACTATAGGGGGTAGAACATGGCAGCAGAAAAACCTGAAGTGATGCAGAGGAAAGTCGGCCTTTGGCAGGCTGTGGCGATGATTACCGGCCTGGTCGTCGGCGCTGGTATCTTTGTCCTTGTGCCGAGACTGACAGGTATGACTGGCCCCAGTGTTTATCTGGCTTTTATGATTGCCTGTCTGCCCTCGATTTTCGTGGTGCTATACGAGATACAACTGACCGGCACGCTGCCGGTGACCGGTGCTAATTACGTGACGGTTACCCGGGTGCTTTCGCCGTTCTGGGGCGGTGCAATCTCGTTTTCGGCTGTGCTGGCAATCGTGGCAGCCAATATACTGGTGTCAGTTGGTTTTTCCCATTATGTGATAGCTTTCCTTCAGTCCTTCAGCCCGGCGTTTACAATGGACTACAGGATTCTTGCGATCGCTATCATGGTTTTCTTCTCATTGATCAACTATTTTGGCGTCAGCATCGCAAGTTGGATACAACTGGTGATGTTCCTGGCATTTATCACAGGTATGATAATCTTCGGAGTCACCGGCGTCATCAATGTTAATCCGGCTAATCTGAAACCGCTGTTCCCCGGCGGCGCCCTGATGTTTATCGGGGTCATAGTGGTGGCAAGCTATGTTTGGTCTGGGCTGCTGGCACTGGCTGACATAGGCGGCGAGGTGAAAAATCCGAGGAGGAACCTGCCGCTGGCTCTGATTATATCGTTCATCATCATACTGGTGCTTTATACGATTCAACCTTTTGCGCTGGTGTCGACGATGAACTGGCAGGAGGTGGGTAAGATTGGAAGTGCGGCCATAATGGTTGATGCGGGCAGGTTGCTGCCGGGCTGGGGCATCTATGTAATCTTCATAGCAGCCATGGGCGCTATCCTGACAACTGTAAACGCATTGACATGGTCGGCATCCCGTGACCTGCTGGCATGGGCACGCGATGGCATGTTTCCTAAGGCAGTTGCGCACCTGAGCAGATTCAAGACGCCCGATTTGGCGATACTTATTATCATCATTCTTGAAGTCCTCGGGGTATTGGTCGCAGCCACTCTCGACAAATATGCGCTGGCCTCCGTGATGGCCACTTGCCTGATACAGATTATCCTCGCCTGGTGCGTATTGCGCATTCCCAAGAAATTGCCGGAGCTGTACAAGAAGTCGATCTTCAAGTTCAATGCTTTCTGGCGCTGGTTTGCCTACATAGGGACCGTGGTCACAAGCGGATTCATATTACTCGCCGGCATACTCCTTGATACCCTAGATGATAAGGGCAATCCAACCAAGATACCCTGGGTGGTGCTGATTTTTGCCGGCACACTGGTCCTTGGCGTCATCTGGTACACGTCGAGGAGAGCATATTTGAGAGGGAAAGGTGTGGACCTTGACGGCAACCTGCAAAAGGTTGCCGATGCCACGTTGGCTGAAGCGGAGGAGAGGCTGTCGCTCTAAGGAAAACGCTGCCAGGGCTTAATGTTGTCTGACGACAAGTAAGCTCCAATTAAGAAGAGCTATAGCTTGAGTCGCTGTCTGGCGATTTTTAGCAGCTCTTCGAATGGCGGTATGGCTTCTTTACCTGCCCTTGTCTTAAGGACTTTGTCTGTAGTTTTTCTCACTGCCAGGGCACGAGGGTTGATGCCTGTCTGGCGTGCTTCTCGAAGTATATCGTGGGTCGATGGAGTGAGAAGTTCTCTCAATGCGTGGAAGACATCATCTGCTGTGCCTCCGAGGATGTCCACTATGCCTAGTACAACTCCACCGGCGTTTGAAATAAAGTCAGGGACCGAATGTATTCCTCGCTCAAACAGTAACTGCTCTGCTTCATCGGTGATGGGTATGTTGGCGATGCTGGAGATAACCTTTGCCTTAACACGGCTTGCGTTCTTCTTATCGATTACATAAGGGCGGGCACCGGGCACAAGAACATCGACTGGCAGAAAGTATATATCTTGTTTATCGATATGTTGTGCGTCTTTGTATTCCTGCACAGCCTTATCGCCAGCCTTTTTGCGTGCAGATAATAGCTGGTTAACATCCAGCCCGTCCTTGTTATATGCTGTGCCGTATATGGTTGATACTGCCACCACCTTGGCACCTGCTTCTGTCAGATAACGTGCCACGCCACCTCCCACCTTGCCAAAGCCCTCAATGGCTACCGTAGCTGCTTTGGGGTCAATGCCGGCGAACTCGCAAGCTGCCCTGGCTGCCACGACTACTCCATAGCCGGTGGCATGGTCCTCAAGTGGCTCACCGTCTTTTTCCTGAAGTGCCAGGCCGCTATACTTGGAAGGGACACCAGCGCCTTCATAGATAGTGGCTACATCCTTGGCGTCAGTGCCCATGTCAGGCCCCAGGGTCAACCCTTCAGCAATTAGCGATTTCACTCCGTTCCCAAACGCCTTCATGATTGCTTCCCGGGATGTGCCGCTAATACTTGGGTCAGCCCATAAGCCTGCTTTGGCTCCTCCTATCGGCAGGTCGAGGATGGCGAACTTATGGGTCATGGCTCTGGCAAGCCAGAATATTTCTTCCGAAGTTATGTCTGGGAGCATACGCGTGCCGCCTGCTGCCCCACCCAATGAAGTAGTATCGACGACAACTACTCCTTTCATGCCAGTCGTGGGGTCATAAACATGGACGATTTTTTCAGGGCCAAGCTCATCGGTTATTTTTGTCCATTCAAGCATATTGGCTTACCTCCTGCTTTCAAACTCCTGCGGCCTATGACTTCGAGATAACAGTAGGAACGAAAGTGACTGCGCTACTGCTTTACCAGTGCAATGCCCTTGTTGAAGGCTGACAAATTGGCCTCAATTTCCTTAGGGAAGGTCTCGCGCAATACAGGCTCCACCACCTTCTTATCTAGCGGCAGAACGCCGGAACCGATAACGGCGCCGACAAGAATTGCATTGGCAAACATAGGGCTACCCATTTTCTGGGCTTCCTCGGTGGCATTGATAACCCATGTTTTAGCTGATAGTTTCTTCACAGTCTGGACTAGCTTATCCAGGTCCGGATACTCAGCGGATCCCCCCGTGACATCAATGGAATAAATCGGTCTGGGATTGATTATAGTCAGAACATCAGGGTTGCCATACTGACCTAACATTCGTAGTGTTTCCACTGGTTCCATGCCGAGGATGATATCAGCGCAACCGTTGGGAATGAATGGGCTATATTGAGTCTCCCTGGAGATTCTCAAGTGGCTCATGACAGGTCCGCCACGCTGGGATGCCCCATAAGTCTCCCCAACGGTGACAAAGTAGCCTTCTCTCACCAGTGCGTTACCGATGATTAGAGATATCATGACGTTTCCCTGTCCGCCAACGCCGGTGATAATCAAGTTAAGCGGGTCTTTCATTAATTGTTTCGTGGTCATGCTACCTCCTTTGTGATAGCCCCCTGCGGACATATTTCAGTGCATACACCACATCCTGTGCAGATAACCTCGTCTATCTTCGATTTGCCAGCTTTCTTATCCCATGTTAACCCCGGGCAGAGAAATACTTTGGTACACAATCTGTCGCAGCCGCAAGCTTCACCTATGCATTTCTCAACATCCACCCACACTCTGTACGGTGGCTTTTCCTTTTTGCCTCTCACCAGTTCACACTGGCGCCGCATTATAATCACTTTGGCACCGCCACCCTCAGCTATCATATCGAGCAATGTATTGGTGGAGTGCTTCAAGTCGAATGGGTCACAGACCTCGACGTGCGTGCCCAAGGAGCGGCACAAGGCTTCCATGCTTACCACCTTTGTGGGTTCGCCCATAGCTGTTGTGCCAATTCCGGGATGAGGCTGGAAGCCAGTCATAGCCGTAGCACTGTTATCCAAAATGACAAGGATGAAGTTCGACTGATTGTAAATGCCGTTTATCAGTGCCGGGATAGTAGCATGGTAGAAAGTAGAGTCGCCAACAACTGCCAGCACTGGCTGACTAAAGCCGAACTGTCCCAATTTTCCCAGACCATTGGCCACACCAGTTCCTCCTCCCATGCAATGCAATGTCCTGAGTTGAAAGAAGCCGGCAGGTCCTAATGCCATGGAATAGCAACCGATGTCACCCGTAACGATGCCATTGCGCCCGTCCAGTTTAAGTGCGTTCTTGATTGCCCAGAATGTGGCTCGATGTGGGCAACCAGCGCAGAATGTCATGCTTCTCTCGGGGACATGGCTTTTGGCGACAGCTTCGGCTTCGCTACCATATCCAGCATCGCGTGCCTGGTAGGTGAGCCCTAATACGGTGGATATAGCCTTAATAACCAGGTCGGGGTTTAGCTCTCCGTAGGCATTTATGTGGCCTGAGTGCTTGCCATAGAAGGTGGGGTGGGGGCTGGTGGATGGGAGGCTGGCAACGAATTCCATGACGCTTCGCTCTAGGAACGGGTCTATCTCCTCCACAAAAAGGACTTTTTGCGATTTACCCAAGTTGCTTTCCACAAATTTTTCAGGTAGAGGCCAGAGGGTACCGAGTTTTAGGATGCCTACCTTATCCTCCAGTTTCAATGCTTTCACTGCATCCTGTGCATAGAGCCAGCAGCTTCCGCAAGTTACAATCAGCAGGTCTGCCTTGTCTGGGCCGACATACCGATTGAACTGTGATGCTTCGAATTTCTCGCGTGCCTTGTCCACCTTCATATGCTGGAAGAAATGTCGCAGCGGACTTGGAATGGGCATGAGCGAGGTCGGCATTACGCTTTTCAAATCGTGTATCTGGTCGAAATAGGCTCTTTGTTCCCTCTTGGGCAATTCTCCCAGCTTCACATTTCCTCTGGCGTGGGCAATGCGAGTCACACTGCGCAGTATGAAGAGGGTACCTATCTCTTCGGAAAGTTCGAAGAGCCATTTCGTCATGTCTTTTGCTTCCTGAAAATCGCCGGGCTCCACCAGTGGAATATCAAGCCATTTGGCTATGTGTCGGCTATCCTGCTCGTTGGAGCTGGATATGGCCGACGGGTCGTCGCAGCTCACCAGGACCAAGCCTCCTTTGCCGATGCCGCTCATAACCAGATTCGCCAGAAAGTCAGAAACCACGTTTATCCCGTTCTGTTTCATGGCAGCAAGAGACCGAATGCCGGCAAAGGAAGCACCTGCAGCAGCTTCCATAGCCACCTTTTCATTCACTGACCATTCTGCGTAGATGCCCATGTCTTTAGCTACCTGTGCCAGGCTACTTATGATTTCTGAGGATGGAGTTCCGGGGTAGGCGGCGGCAAATCCAATCCCTGCCTCCAATGCCCCACGGGCAATAGCTTCATTGCCGATGAAGAGTTGCCGGGTACAGGGTGCATCTATTTCAATATTTGCCATAACTTACCTCTTTGACCTGTTTCCCACTTCTATGCCAGTAACTTCTTAGCCGAATTCGGCGATAAGCCGACATAAAGCAGGTTCTTTTCGTCGCCGCTTCTGTTTGCTATCTCTTTCAACGCTCGCTTCTTCTTAAGTAGAGCAGCCTCTTTCAAATGGGCTAAGTTCTCAAGAGGAAGCTTGTCTGTTTCGAGCTTCTTCTTATCCTTAGCTGTCTTCACAAGCTCCGCACCAATATCGGTGCGGATGACAACCGTATCCCAGCCTTCGATTCCCTCCACTGAGCCGACTGAGACGTCAGCGAACTCCGAGGTCATGTCCAGGCAGTAGGCACAGGTTGGCATTGTAAACTGTCTGATTTCATCCAGAGGAAACGAGATTTTGTCTGGTGTGGAGTACACATCAAACCTGTTAGCTGGCGGTGGTGGAATATCAAATTTCTTGACTTTGGACAGGTCGAGTTTCTCTTTTAGGAATCGATGGAACTTGTCAGGAGACAATGCCCAGGTACAGAACAGCCCAATGACCAACTTTACATTGCGTATGTTAGCTCTATTTATCGGTGGGGTATTCTTCATCTTGGTCATAGCCAGCACCTGACATGGGGTGCCAACTATGCCAAGCTTGCTGCTATCGTCCCTGGGAATCTGATTATAGGGTCCTAATACCGGGCAAGCCATGTAGTTAGAACCGGCACATTGGAATATCTCCTTCTCACTTCGAGCCAGAACAGGGTTGGCAGTTTTGTCATCGGAAGTCTTTGTGAGAACTGCGCCATCGATCAGTCCCTCTGTGAGTGCAAGTGACAGTAGGGTAGTCACCACTCCACCGTACTGAGCCTTACCTCTGACGCGCTTATCCGTTGTCCGCGCTATCAATATTTCTTTAGCAGCACCTATCTCCTCCTCGCTATATGGCTTACCGAAGACCTGTTGACTAATCGCATCCAAATCTGTGCATGTCCGCGGACAGTATTTGTAACACTGTCCGTCAGAAATGGTGCAATTATCTAATAGTGCTATCCTGCCTTTATGATAGACAAGGTAAGGGCAGTTGCCGGTGCAGGCACCGCATAAGGTGCATAGTCCGGCTTCTATGACCTCGTTGACTAGCTCTTTACAGCCTTTAGGTTCTGCGGCCATAAATTCCTCCTTTGTAGTTGCACCTGATAAATACACGACGCATCAGGTGACATACGCTCAACAACGTGAGAGAAGTGCTTCTACCTGGAAAGAACTTTTTCTAACTCGCCCATATCCGGCTCGATAAGGACTGGTTTTGCATATACTTTAGAAGCTGCCTCAAGAACTTTGAGGCCTGACCCCGTAGTCACACAAACTACAGACTCGTTGCTAGTTATTACCCTTTTGCCGAGGAGCTTTTTCAGCCCAGCGATGGTGGTGGCAGAGGATGGCTCAACGAAAACACCCTCTTTGGCTGCCAGTGACTTTTGCGCCTCAAGGATTTCATTGTCTGATACTGCTACAGCGTGGCCGTTAGATTCTTTAATCGCATTTAGTGGCCATGGGCCAAGAACCCTGCCAATGCAGAGGGCGTCCGCAATTGTCGCCGGTTCAAACTCCTCAATTTCATGGAATTGTTTGTTTCCCTCGAAAGCCATAACTACAGGTGCAGCACCTTCACCTTGAGTTCCAACCATGCGCGGAAGACTCTTGATGAGACCCAGTATGTGAAATTCCTTGAAGCCCTTCCATATAGCACCAAGACTGTCACCGCTGGAAACTGGAGCGATTACCCAGTCTGGGACTTGCCAGTTCATCTGCTCGCAAATTTCGTAAGCTAGGGTCTTATGACCTTCGGTCTGGTAAGGATTTAGCAGCTTGGCAGTGGTTATGTTCGACCACCCGTATTTGGCACACGCATCTATAACCAGCATTCCGGTAGCAATAAGCGAGCCTTTCACTGAAAATACCCTTGCCCCACACATGCTCATCTGGATTATCTTAGACTGGACAGCAAATTCTGGGGTGAAGATATAGCAGGCGATTCCGGCCCTGGCACTGTATGCCGATGCCGAGGCACCAGCATTGCCGTCCGAGACCGCTGCCACGGCGCTTGCACCTCTTTCAGAAGCCCGAGAAATGATGACTGAGAAAGCACGGTCCTTGAAGCTGAAGGTTGGGTTTACAGTCTCATTCTTCACACGTAAGTTCTTGATGCCGATTTCGTCTGCAAGGGCTTGGCATTTGACCAGAGGTGTTCCGCCTTCATCTAGCGAAACTATTTTCGACTCGTCCGAGACAGGCAAGAATTCCTTGTATTTCCAAACAGACGGTTTTCTGTTTTCCAAGGTGTTCCTGTTTACTTGCTCGCCAATCTTGCCGTAATCATAGGCTGCGTCAAGGAGACCAAACCCCAATCCCTTTTGACCACAGTCCGTACAGGCGGAAATCAAATCATCAGGCGGGTATTCCTTTCCGCAATCTATACATTTTAGGCTTCTGACAAAACTCATGGGAGGCACCTCCGAAATTCAGGCTTGCGCGCCCAACACTGTGTTTAGGAGTATCAGTTCACTTCATGGCGATGACCTCTATTTCCAGTGGGAAATTACCAGGGACCTCTTTCACTGCCACGCAGGAACGGGCTGGAGGATCCTTTGGGAAAAAAGTGCCATAGACCTCATTAACACTATTAAAATCAGCCATATCTCGAAGGAAGACTGTCGCCTTAACCACTTTGTTAAGGCTACTGCCAACGGATTCCAATGCTCTCTTGATATTGTGCAGAACGAGCTCAGTAGCCTTCTTAACGTCATCAGTAATCATTAGCTGGTTTTCAAGGTCTATGGGTACTATACCCGAGACAAAAAGGAAGCCCCCCGCTTCCACTATATGCGAATAGGGCCCGCCCTTTATCAGGATTTCTACGTCATGGACCTTCTTCTCCATAGTAACCCCCTTTTTGGCAAACGTGCTTTGACGATAGACCAGGCAGCATTGGTTATCGATTTCGAACAGCGATTGTAAACCTGCTGCCCAATGCCCAGCGAGGATTATAGCATAGCGGTTCTTCTCATTCATAGGCAGAGTCTCTTCCAATACAAGATGAGCCTGGAGGGGATATCGATTTCTAGCACAGGATGAGCCTGAAGGGGCAGGCATCTCGTTTATGATTGGGACATGCAACTGGTCATGAACGACGAAAAGCTCAACACAGTAGAACAGGTCAAACCGTTTTTAGAGGGCAGCGGTGCACTTGAGTTTGAAGGAGTATCGATTGAGGAGCGGTACAGGTGGATAGAGACGGTATTGATGAGGTTTAAATATCCTCAGCTCAACAGGGTTGAGAAAGGAGTAATCCGGCGGTACATAGAGAATGTGAGCGGATATTCCAGGGCACAGGTGTCCAGACTGATAAAGTGTTACAGACAGCAAGGTCGATTGAGTAAGAGACAACAGAGAAGACATTGGTTTTCCAGGAAATATACGCTGGCAGACATTGCCCTGTTAGCCAGGACAGACGAATTACAGATTATCTGGTGGAGCCAGCGGTCAGATTCGAACTGACGACCGGCGGTTTACGAAACCGCTGCTCTACCCCTGAGCTACGCTGGCGCCGGCCATAGTATAGCCAAACCCGAGGCTGTGGAGCAATTTAGAATTGAGATGAGACCATATAGATGGCTGAGGCGCCGTGCTGTGTGTTTTGAACCCCGGGGTTACTTCTCCAGGGGATAGCCGGCCTCTTTCCAGCCATTATATCCGTCTTTCAAAACCTTCACATCAGAGAAGCCTTTGGTAATAAATTCGAGTGCCGCACGGGCACTGGTCTTCTCGTTTGGTCAGGCTCAGTAGAGG
>VGOO01000060.1 GCA_016875925.1 Chloroflexota bacterium | reverse complement strand
ACGCCAATCGGTTACGCCAGTGAGCCGATGACCCCGTTCTATAACTGGTCCCGACTGTTCTACTATTGCCCGCAACCGTATCCATCTCCCTGCCCCAGTCCACACCGGCCTTATCCCAGTCCTCCTTGCCCTCTACCCTACCCTCCAACACCACCATCTCCGTACCCCTTTCCCCGACCCTGCCCACCAACCACCTCAATTAACGTAACCGCAACCGCAGAGGCAACCGGAACCGGCACAGCAACGGCAACCGCTACTGCAACGGCAACCGTGACAACGTACGTGCCTGCAACTATCTCGGTAACAGCCACCGCCATAGCTACGGCCACTGCAGACCCACCAGAGTCTCTCGCAGAGCCAGAGGAATCGATGCTTCAGTCGACGGATGCCATAGAAACCACCACCGAAATGTCCGCCGCACCTGCTCTCGAAACAGCGTCTTTATCTGAAAGCACGTTTGAGCCAACTGCCACAATGGCAGCCACGCCCGAAGTCACGCCTGAGCTAGAAACCGAGCCAATTATCATAGCCACTACCACGCCCCTATCTGCACCAGCTACTACCGCGGAACAATCAACTCAGCCTGCGCCAACTGAACCAGTCACCATCGAGCCTGCAGCAACCAGAGGGACAGTTGCTCAGGCAACACCATCAGCTTCCCAGACAACGGAGGCCACCAGCACCCCATCGCCAGAGCCTGCTCCTATGCCTGTATCCGAGCCCGCGACCACAGCCGTACCGTCACCAGAACCGACTGCTCCAGTTGCTACAGCCGAAGTTGCACCAGCCACCCAACCCACCCCAACTCCAGCACCCGAGCCTGAACCTACACCTCTGCCTACGCCAGCCCCCATTACCACACCAGCACCTGAGCCAATGACTACTGTCACTCCGGCACCAGTGCAACCCGAACCAGCACCCATGCCCACACCACCAACGCCTATGCCAACTCCTGAACCTGCGCCTGCTCCAGCCCCAGTACCTACACCACCGGCACCAACACCTGAACCAACCACCACACCAGCCCCCGAGCCAACAACCATTGCAGCACCGGCACCGGTGGTTACTGCGGTGGCTGCACCTGTAGCGGCAGCCACACCATCAGAACCACCGGAGGAGGAGAAAACTACGAACTAGAACTTCAGATAACTGTCTACACCACAATGCGGGTGCGGGCGATAATCTCCCGCTTGGCAGCATCGGGCAGGTCATCGAAATAGGCGCAGTAGCCAGAAACACGCACCACCAGGTCAGGATACCTCCCGGGATTGCGGTAGGCATCCTCCAGCATCTCCGGGTCAAGCACGTTCAACTGCAGCTCCAGTCCGCCAGAGCCGAAAAAGCCCTTCACCAGACCAGACAGGATGCCCACCCCACGGTCGCCAACCAGGACATGCGAGTCGAAGCGGAGATTCATGGCATAGCCGTTAGGCGATAGTCTAGAATCCACATGCGCCACAGAATTGAGCAGTGCCGTAGGGCCAAGTCGGTCACAGCCGTTGGTCGCCCCCAGGCTAGCAGCGAGTGGTCCCCTGGCTTTCCTGCCGCTGGGCAAAGCTGCCGTGTGCCACCCAAAGGCAACATGGCAGGTCACCGAATAGAACCCAGGCACGTAAGGCCCGCCGCGCGTGTTGCGGTGCTTGGATAGCGCCGAGTGAAAGATGCTGACCACTTTCTGGGCGTAATCATCAGGTAGTTTATGGTCATTGCCATACTTAGGAGCCCGCAGCAGCTCAGCCCATAAACCTGCATAATTAGCAAAATCATCATACAGCGCTCTCAGTACTCGCGCCATCGTGTATTTGCTACGGCGGAAAACCAGCTCGTCCAGAGCTGCCAGCGAATCGGCTACATCGGCAACCCCCACTCCCTGGATACCGCTGGAGTTATACAATGCTCCACCAGCAGTGACATCCTTTCCAGATTCCAGGCAACCATCAACCAGCATCGAGGAAAAAGGCGTCGGATGGTAATCGCGGTTTCCCCTCTCAATCGCCTGGAGGTCGCCAACCATGCGTTCCACCATATACTCCACCTGTGCCTGAAACGCCCTAACCAACTGGTCGATGGTAGAGAAAAGCGTTGGGTCTGGTGTCGCCAAACCTATCTGCTTGCTTTCTCCAAACCGTCTGCCCCTGTTCAGCGCTAACTCCAGGCAGAGCGGAAGATTAAACAAGCCGGCATCGGTAGAAAAGAAGCTCTTACCCGGCAACGCCAGCTCCACGCAACCGACCACAGCATAGTTGCGTGCCTCTTCCAGTGGATAGCCATGCGCTACTAAAGCAGCGATAGCAGCTTCATCGTTGAACAATGCTGGCACACCCTTGCCTTGCCGTGCCACGTCAGTCACACGCCTCAAATATCTTTCAGGCGAACCATTGTGAACCCTGGCTTGATAGTTGGGGTCTCGAAGGCCAGATTCCTCCATGACATCGAGGAACAGGTAGGTCAGGTCGTTGACTGCATCGTTCCCATCGATATCCATACCGCCAACTATGGCCGCCTGTACCACCAGATAGCCGCCGTGATAGCGACTGACGCCTTCAGAAAGCAGGAAGACATGCTCTGTAGCCTTAGCCGAGAAGCAAAGCAGTATCTCGCGAGCTTGTTCAGGGGTTATCCTGCCTTCCTCCAGGTCACGCCGGTAGTAGGGATAGAGATACTGGTCAACTCTGCCAAATGAAATGGCTGAGTTCAGCCCCTCGAGGCAGACTGCCATGTGGGTCAGCCACAGTGATTGCACTGCCTCGTGAAAGGTCTCCGCCGGATTATAGGGAACCCTGCGGCAGATGCAGGCTATTTCTCTTAGCTCGGCGGCCTGTACATCATCTTTCTCCTCGGCAGCCATACGTTCCGCTTCCTCAGCCAGCCGCCTGGCATAATCAACCACTCCTTCACAGGCAATACGCGCTGCCTGATATGGCTCACCGTCTTTCCCCTCCATCAACTCCAGATACCCTTTCACGCCAAGCCTGAGCATCTTCTCATAGTTAGGTAGGAAATGTCCGATGCCGCCAGCTTCGTTAATCAGGTAATACGCAGCCTTAAGCTGCTCCAGGATATAGCGGAGAAGCTCGCGCCGGTGTCCAGAGAAGGCGCGCACAGGCATGTTGCGAAACAGCCAGTAGGGAAAAACACCGAAAAGCAGCCGTAAGCGGTCACGCCAGGAAATTAGCAAAGGAGTGGTCTTCCGCTTATCAATCCACAGCAGGTCGGTAGCCATAAATACCCCGCTCAGCTCGGGCTGAATAATGGCAGAGATGCGCTGGCTGCCTATATTGCCTACGATAAGCTCATCAGGATAAATACGAACCGATTTATGCTGCAGAAGATAGCGCAACGCCTTAGCCTTGCGTACTGCCATAGGCTCTTTTGGGTCGTAATGGTGCTTGAAATAATCGGTAATAAGATAAGCCCGCTCGGGGCATAAGTGGACACGGCTGGACAGCAACTCCTTCTTGATACGCTGGAAGCGGGGCGACTCTTCTTTCCTGGCGATGGTGGCAGCGGACTCTCTCACTCCAGCACTCCCTTCTTTGTAAGATGGTATGACAATAAGGTATTGACCAGCCCAATGTCAAGATATTCGAGGAGATGCATGTGGTCATCGCCAGCCAGATAGCCTATGGTATAATTGCGACGATTTCTGATGGTGCGGATGAAGCGAGGAAACATATTGCATGACACCATCATAATCGGAGCGGGGCCAGTGGGCAGCTATCTGGCGGAAAAGCTGGCTACCCACGGGCACAGGGTGCTGGTGCTGGAAAAGAAAGCAGACGTTAGTGGTGAAGTCTGCTGCACAGGCATCGTCGGCAAGGAATGTCTAAATTTGCTGTCCATCGACAATGACCTCATCCTGAGAACAGCCAATTCCGCCAGATTCATCGCTGCCTCGGGCAAGAGCTTAAAACTATGCCGAAATGAAAACGTGGCTTACATACTGGACAGACCTGCCCTCAACAGGGCGCTGGCTGAACATGCCCGAGCCGCCGGCGCCAGCTATCTTTTCCAGACACAGGTAACGGATATCCAACCCGATTCAAACCGTGTCTGCGTACGTGCAACCCAGCAAGGAAAGACCAGGTCATTTGACGCCCAGGTAGCAATCATTGCCACCGGTTATGGTTCATCGCTGCCTGAAAAACTGGGGTTGGGAAAAATAAACGATAGCATCATCGGGGCGCAGGCTGAAGTGCAAGTGAAAGGTATAGACGAAGTGGAGATGTATATCGACCATGAACTAGCTCCTGGCGGATTTGCCTGGCTGGTGCCAACCAAGAATGGCAAAGGACTGGCAGGCATGATGACCCAACAACAGCCAAAAAAGCACTTGAAGCAGCTTCTGACGAGCCTCAAAGCCCAGGGCAAAATTATCTCAGCCGACGTCACCTGCGGATACGGTGTCATTCCCCTGGTGCCACTACCCCGAACATACGCTAATCGAATACTTGCAGTAGGCGAGGTTGCGGGACAGGTCAAGCCCACCACCGGTGGCGGCATATACTACGGCCTGCTCTGCGCCGATGTAGTTGCGGATGTACTTAAAAGAGCACTGGCAACCAGTGACTTCTCAGCGTCCAGACTAAGTTACTACCAGAAGCAATGGCAGGCTAAGCTGAAGCGAGAACAAAGCATCGGATACTTAGCACACCGGATATTCCGAGACCTGGGCAACAAGCAGCTTGAAATGCTGCTTAACTTCGCAAATAGTTTGGGTATACCAAAGATAATCGCCGAGTCCAAAGACTTTTCATTCGACTGGCATGGCCGACTCATCCTGAATATACTCAGACAGTTGATTCTGGGATTTCCCGCCCAGGGCATTGCATCTTTCTCCAAACAGCACAAAAAGCATAGCCAAACTATACCCACATAGCTCAAATTGGAGTAGAATTACAAGCCATGAAAGCAGTTTTCCTCTGCGGCGGCATCGGTAAAAGGATGTTCCCTTTCACCGAGGACAAGTTCCTGTTCGATTTCCTGGGTAAAACGCTCCTGGAACACCAGATAGAAATAGCCAGAAAAGCCGGTATCAACCACCTTGTTATCATCGCCAATGTAGCAAATATCGAGCAGATAAGGCGGATATGTGGGAAATATCCCAACATGAAGATCGACATCGCGCTGCAGGAGCGACCGCTGGGCATCGCAGATGCTCTCAAGTGCGCCGCGCAGTACCTGGATGGCATGATTGTAGTGGTCAACCCCAATGATGTTATTGAGCCAGCAGCCTACACCTTGCTTCTTCAAGCAGCTAAGGATGGAAAAGCAGGCTCTTACATGCTGGGCTACGAGGTCAAAGAGCACTTCCCAGGAGGCTACCTTGCTATAGACGAGGATAACTTCCTGAAACACATCGTTGAAAAGCCTAGACCTGGCGAGGAACCAGGAAACCTGGTAAACATCCTGGCCCACCTTCATCGGGAAGTGAACAGGGTTCTGGAATATGCTGGCAACGTGAAGACTACTCGCGACGATGTCTACGAATGCGCCCTCGACGCGATGTGCAAAGATGGTCATAAAATCAAGATTATCCCCTATGCTGACTTCTGGGCACCCATCAAATATCCCTGGCATATATCTAATGCGGTCAACTATTTCCTCAGCTCCGTCCAGCGCAACATCGCCCCATCTGCTTCCATTTCTCAAAGCGCCATCATCGAGGGTAATGTCATCATAGGTGACAAGGTCAGGGTATTCGAGAATGCCGTAATCAGAGGCCCTGCCTACATCGGCTCCAATACCATAATTGGCAACAATGCACTGGTGCGAGACCACAGCCACATCGGCGCCGATTGTGTCATCGGTTTCTCCACAGAGGTCAAGGGGTCATACATCGGAGACGGCTGCTGGTTCCATTCCAGCTATGTTGGCGACTCCATCATCGGCAGAAACTGCTCCTTCGGCGCCGGCACCGTGCTAGCCAACTTCCGTTTCGATGAGCAAAGAGTCTGCGTGCGCATCGGGAACGAGCTGGTCAATACAGGACAGGACAAGCTGGGCGCCATCATCGGCGATAACTGCAAGACCGGCATCAATGCCAGTGTCATGCCAGGCCTAAAAATAGGCCCCAACTCTGTGGTCGGCTCCCACGTCTGTCTCGTGAAGGACCTGGAACCTGACAAAATGGTATTGGCCGAACCTCACTATCGCACGCTACCCAACCGTATCACACCGGACGAAGACAAGAAACGAGAGCTGAAACAAAAACTCGCCGGCGACTATTATATTGATTCAGCGCCTTAATGGTGCTATGCTCCACAAGTGGCATTATAGAACGGAGGAGGAGGAATTGAAATGACTAAGGTAAACACATCTCTGGGCGCAATAGATGCCGCAGACCTGGGAGCAACACTAATGCACGAACACCTGGTGCTGGGTTATCCTGGCTACGATGCCGATGCCCTGTGCACACCATACAACAAGGAGGAGCTGGTCAAAACCTGCGCCGGGGCCCTGGCTGAGGCCAAGAAATATGGCCTAAAAACAGTGGTGGACGCCACACCCAACGACCTGGGCCGTCATGTCGAACTGGACAAGGCAGTCTCTGATAAGACGGGCATAAATATTATCTGCGCCACAGGAATGTACATGGAAGCCGAAGGGCAACCCGCTTACTTGAAATTCCGCGGCCAGTTGTTGGACATCCAGGCTGAGCTATACGATACTTTTATGCAGGAGATAACTGTGGGCATCGGCAAGTCAGGCGTCAAAGCCGGTGTCATCAAGGTGGCCACAGGCCACGGTTGCATCAGCCCTTATGAGGAGAAGGTGCTGAAAGCCGCCGCCAAAGCCCAGAAAGAAACAGGTATGCCCATTATCACCCACACGCAATCGGGTACCATGGGCGTGGAACAAGCCACATTGCTCACAGGAGAGGGGGCTGACCCCAAGAAAATCATGATTGGCCACATGTGCTGCAGCTCCAACCTGGAATATCATCTGGCAGTGCTGGGTAAAGGCGTTAGCATCGGTCTTGACCGCTTCGGCATAGAGTTTCTGTACCCCGATAACCTGCGCAAGGCTACGCTCGTTGGCTTACTGGCTATCGGCTATGCCGACTATATCATGCTGTCCCACGACCACATCGCAAGCTGGTTGGGCCGCCCTTTCGAGCTGCCTGACTTTGTACAGGCGCTGCTGGCTAACTGGTCCTACAGCCACATCTTCAAAAACATAATCCCTGAGATAAAAAAGACGGGTGTCACCGAGGAGCAGGTTAACAAGATGCTGGTGGAAAACCCCAAACGCCTCTTCGGTGGTTAAGCCCGGATACAAAAGAACACATTCAACCCTATGCCAAAGACTGCCAAAATAAAACCTTTGCCCCAGCATGTGGCTATCATCATGGACGGTAACGGCCGCTGGGCACAGCAACGTGGCCTATCCCGGCTCGAAGGCCACAAGCAGGGAGGCCTAAATGCCAGGCGCGTCGTAGAAACGTTCATAGAATACAAGGTTCCCTACCTAACACTTTATGCCTTCTCCACCGAAAACTGGAATCGCCCCAGGGAAGAAGTCGAAGGGTTATTCAGGCTGTTGGAAGAGAAACTCGATGAAGGTGATGAGGTCGCCAGGGAGAAGAAAATCAGGGTACGCCACCTGGGCCGATTAGAAGGCCTGCCACGCAAGATCCAGAGGCGAATAGAAGAAGCTGTGGAGCAAACCAAACGCAACACCGGCATGACTCTCTGCCTGGCATTCAACTACGGAGGCAGGGACGAAATAGTCCAGGCAACACAGCGTATGATGAGCGATAAGGTGGATGCCAAAAAGATAACCGAAGCTACCTTCAGAAAGTACCTGTATAGCGAGGGCATCCCCGACCCCGACCTCATCATACGCACCGGCGGCGAGATGCGGCTCAGCAATTTCCTCACCTGGCAATCGGCCTATGCTGAAATCTATTTCACGCCAGTGCTCTGGCCCGATTTCGACAAGAAAGAAATAGAAAAGGCGTTGGCTGCTTACAGCAAACGCCAGCGCCGCTTCGGCCAGGTGGAATCTGGCTAGCACATTCCCCTGCGCTTAAGCGTACCCATGTAGACAATCGCATGGGTGACAGAGGATAATTTGTGATTAAGGAGGAGATGATGACCACGGACAAAGCCTACGACCTGGAATCAGTCAAACTACCAAGCCTCACCGGTGGGCAGCTTAAATTCTTCGCCGGGGCATTGGAGAATTCCGCTATGCGCGGGATTTTGCTGCCATCACTGCTGAAGTCAGGTGGCTTCGATGAGTTCCGAAAGATGGCACCAGATGAGCCGCCTACATTCTTGCCTCTGGCATTCACCGCCAAAGCAGCAAAGGAAGCGCCAGATATCCAGGCACTGAATAACATAGCTGGGACAAAAGCTAAGGGCTTCCCTTACCAGACAGCAAAAGACTACGCCGAAGCCTATCGCACAGGCAAGACCACGCCGGTGGAAGTGGCAAGGAAAATCCTAGACGCCATCAAGGAAAGCGACAGGAGCACCCCACCTCTGCGCGCCTTTATAGCCATAAATGAGAAAAACGTCATAGAGCAAGCAGAGGCTTCTGCCAGGAGATGGAAATCAGGAAAACCAATCAGCCCGCTTGACGGCGTTCCCGTTGCGGTGAAGGACGAGGTTGACATGGTTCCCTACCCCACCACCGTGGGCACCAACTTCCTGGGTAAAACACCAGCAAAAGAGGATTCCACCGTGGTAGCGCGAATACGGGCAGCAGGAGCTTTGTTAATTGGCAAAGCCAACATGCACGAAATCGGCATCAACCCCAACGGTCTTAACGTGCATTACGGACACGTACGCAATCCACATGACCTCAAGCATGATTCGGGCGGCAGCTCCAGCGGTCCTGCGGCGGCTGTGGCAGCCGGCTTGTGCCCTGTGTCCATCGGGGCAGACGGCGGCGGCTCCATCCGCATCCCTTCTGCTCACTGCGGCATAGTTGGGCTGAAACCGACTTTCGGACGGGTGAGCGAGCTCGGGGCTGCTCCTCTGTGCTGGAGCGTGGCACACCTCGGCCCAATAGGAGCCAGCGTGGAAGACATAGCGCTGGCTTACGCCGCAATAGCCGGCCCCGATAGTAAAGACCCCAATTCCCAACACCAACCCGCAGTTGGCCTCGACGGCTGGAACAAAGCCGACCTTAGAGACCTGACCCTGGGCATATACCACCCCTGGTTCAATCACACATCAGCTTCAGTGATAGCAGCTTGCCAAGCGATGCTGGATAAATTAGCTAAGGCAGGTGCCAGGATAAAGGAAATCACCATACCAGGGCTGGATGCCATGCGCATGGCGCATGTGGTCACTATCCTCGCCGAGATGGTAACCAGCATGGATAATTTCCCACAGAACCGCGGCGACTTCGCCGCCAGTGTAAGAATCAATTTGGTACTGGGCAGGGCATTTACAGGAGAAGACTACGTGAAAGCACAGCGCCTACGCACCCGCGCCATAGCCACTTTCAATCAAGTGCTCAAGGATGTGGATGCCATTATCACGCCGGCGACAGCTATGACTGCCCCGCTGATACCGGGAACTGTTGAGCCAATTGACTGGTCTGACCTTTCCAGCACTACAGAGGTAATGCGCTTCGCCTTCCCGGGCAACCTGACTGGCTTGCCTGCTATCAGTTTCCCGTCTGGCTATGACGAAAAAGGGCTACCAATCGGCATGCAGGCTATGGGGCGACACTGGGAAGAACACTTATTGCTGCGCATAGCTTATGCAGCAGAGCAAGTGATGGAGCGGAAAAAACCAGCTATGCACTTCAAAATACTGGAATAACATGAGCGATATGTGCTAAGTCAAATATCCCTTGACAGTTTCATCGCCCAGAGTCTTTTCTAATCCAAGAATGAGCCTGAAGGAATGAGTCTAGGCACCTCGGTTAGGAAGTCGAGAGATGTATTGGAAGAGATCGGAGCGTGCTTTCACCATCCTTTCTGCGAATTCATTATCGCTCATTTGATTAGCAATGTCATCAAGCTGCTGTAGTGTCTTGCCAGCTTTCAAATAGCTCTGTGCCTCAGGTAGTGATTTCAGCTTCTCGT
>VGOO01000059.1 GCA_016875925.1 Chloroflexota bacterium | reverse complement strand
AATACAGAGCTCCAGGTGCAGGTTATGAAAGACCTTAAGGTTGCCGGTTTTTGCGGCACTCCCAGCTTCTTAAAGACTATCATAGATAGAGCGGAGTCTATGGGATATGATTTCAAGAAGGACTTCAGTCTGAAGTGGGCCATGGTGGGTGGTGAAATGGGCGGTGACCCTCTGAGAAAGCTGTTCCAGGAGAAATATGGCATCTTCTGCATGGGGGGTGATAACTACGCCACTGCAGACCTGGGTGGTATAGCCACTGGCTGTGAGAAACAGGCCGGCATGCATTTTGTGACTAATGCCATAGTGGAGCTGGTAGACCCCAATACCGGGAAGCGTGTTGGTCCAGGAGAAGTTGGCGAGGTAGTAGTTACGCCATTCGACGACGTTTACCCATTGATTCGTTTTGGCACGGGCGATCTTTCCACATATATTACCGAGCCTTGCGAGTGCGGCAGGACGACCTACAGGATAACCAAGATTCTGGGCAGATCTGGCGATGCCGTCAGGGTGAGAGGTATGTTTGTCCACCCGAAGCAGAGCGATGAAGCAATCGCCAAGTATCCTGCTATTTCCGCCTATCAACTCGTGGTCACGCGTCCTGAGCACAGGGATGAAATGACGCTCAATATTGAATTGGCCGCCGAGAAGGTCGACAAAGAGAAGTTGAAGAAAGAGCTGGATAAAGACTTCAGGGATTCGTGTAAAGTCAGGTTCGACCGCATGGAGTTTGTGCCCAAGGGGACTATACCTGCGGATGCCAAGAGAATAGTTGACCAAAGGAAATACTAGATTTCACCAGTAGTTCGTTTTAGCAATGTTCGGGGTGCGTCTGTGGCGCACCCCGATTTGTTTGAATTTGAGCTAGCAGCTTTGGCCGCTCAATTGTGAAATTATGGTAGAATATGGCAGAATTTTGCTCCTCTTCTGATTGGTGAGGCATGACTATATCATCTTTAGACCAACAGCCGACTTTGAATATCGAGTCACTGAACTGCGGCAAGATTATCTGGACCTATATTGAAAGGCCAACCCCTAAGGAGGTTGAATATCTTGCCCAGAACTATCAGTTTCATCCACTGAATCTGGACGACGTGGTCAGCAGGGTGCAGCGCCCTAAGATAGATGAATACGATGACCACCTTTTTATCGTGTTGCATTTCCCCGTTTTTAACAAGGCAAACAGAGTTACCACGCCCAGTGAAGTGGATATATTTATCAGCGAGGGCTACCTGATAACGGTGCATAAGTCAGGCGACCTGAAACCACTCTCTCAGTTCTTCAAAGAATGCCAGAATGATGGAGACACATGTAGCAGGTATATGAGCCGTAGCTCGGGTTTCCTTCTGTATCATATTCTGGACAGGCTTGTTAACTACTGCTTCCCCATCTTAAACAAACTGCTGGACAACACAGACAAGATAGAAGACCTGATCTTCGCCCGGCCGGTGCCGGAGACGGTACGAGAGATATCCCTGCTGCGCCGTGACCTTATCTCATTCAGACGCATTATTCATCCTCAGATTCCGGTGGTAGAGGCGCTGGAGCGCGAAGAATACACCTTCCTAAAAGAGGACCAGGATGTCTATTTTGGCGACATCGCCGACCATATCCGCAAGATATGGGATGGCCTGGAAGACTGCAAGGAGGTGGTAGATGGCCTGGCTGATACCAGTAACTGGTTGACTTCACACCGTATCCAAGAAGTCATGCGGGTGCTGACTATAGTCATGGCACTTATAGCACCGGCTACTTTAATTGCGAGCATCTATGGCATGAATATATATTTGCCTGGTGGCCATGAGGGTGGCCCTGACAAAGACTATATGCCATTTGTGGTGTTGGGTATGATTATGCTTGGCATTGCTCTGGCTATGCTATGGTTCTTCCGCCGCCGGCATTGGCTCTAGACCAGGAAATGGCAGGGCTAGTGGGATGACTTTTTCTTACCGATTTGTGGTGGTGGTAGCCCTTTTCATTACCAGCCTGATTACCGCCAATATCATAATCGCCAAGCAGATAAGCGTTTTTGGCCTGGTTCTGCCAGCCGCCATCATAATCTTCCCCCTAAGCTATATCATCGGAGATGTGCTCACTGAGGTCTATGGCTATCAGCAGGCGAGGCGCGTCATCTGGCTAGGCTTTGTCTGCAATTTGATCACAGTAGCGGCTATCTGGATAGCTGGCCGATTGCCTGCGGCGCCGGTGTTTGAAGCCCAGGCTGCGTATGAACGAATATTAGGCAATACCCCGCGTTTCCTGCTGGCTTCTTTTTTGGCTTATCTGGCTGGCGAGTTCGCCAACTCCTTTGTGCTGGCCAAAATGAAAGTCAAGACCAAGGGACAGTGGCTGTGGGCCAGGACTATTGGCTCTACCCTGGTAGGACAGGGAATCGATACGGTGATTGTACTGACCATAGGTTTTGTGGGAGTAATGCCGTTCTCTGTGCTGGGTGTCATGATTTTGAGCCACTGGCTGGTGAAAACAGCCTACGAGGTCTTGGCTACGCCATTTACCTATCTTGTTGTCGGCTATCTTAAGCGCAAAGAAGGCCTGGACGCTTATGACCGTGACATTGATTTCAATCCTCTCAGAGTTTGATTATGATTAGCTGATTTATTAGGGCTGGCTGCGGTGGTCAAATTCATTGTTGATAGCAACGTGGGAAAGCTGGCCAGGTGGCTGAGGATGATGGGCTACGATGCACTCTTTTATCAAGACATAGACGATGATAAGATGATTAAAATAGCCTTATCTCAAAACAGGGCAGTCTTGACCAAAGACACGCAGATAATGAAGCGCAGAGTGGTGACCAATGGCAAGCTTAAGGCTTTGCTGATTACGGACGATGACCCTAAGATACAATTGCGGCAGGTGGTAAAGCAATTAGGTTTAAGCTGCAAAATGAGGCCGTTTTCTCTATGCCTAGAATGCAATGTTAATCTGGTGAAGCGAGCCAAAGATGAGGTGCGCAACCTGGTACCACTACATGTCTTCAAAACTCAAGACGAATACATGGAGTGCCCGGTGTGTCATCGCATCTACTGGCAGGGGACGCACTGGGAAGCTATGAGCAAAGAGTTAGAGAAATTCGCGTCAGAAATATGATTATGAGGAAAGGCGGATTGCATCCATGAAAGTTGTAACTGCTGAGGAGATGCGGCAGATCGACCGTGCCGCCAGTAAAATCGGTATTGGCACTGACTTTCTGATGGAGAATGCAGGTCGAGTTGTGGCTGAAGAGACGAGGAGGTTCGTCGGTGGTGTAATAGGCAGACAAATCCTAGTCATAGTAGGCCCTGGAAACAATGGCGGTGATGGGCTGGTGGTAGCGCGTTACCTGTCTGATTGGGGGGCTGAAGTTAGCCTCTACCTCTGCGCAAAGCGTTCACCAGATGATAAGAATTTGGTCCTGACGCAGCAACGCGGCATCCCCACAATGAGTGTAGAGGACGACAAGGGTTTTATGAATTTGGACCAGTTGTTGGCGTCTATGGATGTGATGATCGATTCTGTGTTCGGCACAGGAAAGAGCCGTGCCGTAGAAGGCCTGTTCAAGCAGGTGTTGAGCCGAGTACGAGATGCCGGGGAAAAGCGTAGCGAAGTCAAGGTTGTTGCAGTGGATATTCCTTCGGGACTCGATGCCGATACCGGAGCTATCGATGCTAGCTGTCCGCGATCTGACATCACAGTGACGCTGGGCTATCCCAAGCCGGGATTGTATAGCTTTCCCGGTGCCGACAAAGCTGGTGAGGTAATTATTGCCGATATCGGAATACCACCTCACCTGGCCAAAAAGATACCCACTGAGTTAATTACAGAAGAATGGGTGAGGTCAGCTTTGCCAAAGCGCCCTCGCGCTGCTAACAAAGGGACGTTTGGAAAAGTATTAGTAGTCGCCGGTTCAATCAGCTATATTGGGGCTGCTTACCTGGCCTGCATGGGCGCAGCAAGGGTCGGCGCAGGGCTGGTGACGCTGTCAACTGCACAAAGCCTCCAGCCTATCCTGGCTTCCAAGCTGACCGAAGTTACTTACGTTCCGTTGCCGGAGGTTGAAACGGGCATAATTGCACCTGAAGCCGCTTCTATTTTGAGAGAGTCGCTGGGAGAATACGATGTCCTGATGATGGGATGCGGACTGGGGCAGAAGCGTCCAGTCGTAGAGTTTGTTGAAGCAACCCTGTTCGACCTGCCGAAAGCTGGATGTCCCGCCGTGGTGCTGGATGCCGATGTTTTGAATATCCTGGCAAAGGTGCCGAATTGGTGGCAGAAGCTAACTCAGGATGCTATACTTACGCCGCATCCAGGCGAGATGGCGCGATTGGCTAGCGTATCACTGGAAGAAGTGCAGGGAAACCGGCTGGAGATTGCCCGAAAGGCGGCTGGTGAGTGGCACAAGGTGGTAGTCCTTAAAGGAGCTTACACTATTGTGGCTGCACCGGATGGTCGGGCTAGAATCAGCCAGATAGCGAATCCTGGGTTGGCCTCGGCTGGAACAGGCGATGTTTTAGCCGGTGCCATAGCCGGGCTGGTGGCACAGGGTATGCCGCTTTTTGATGCCGCAGCCTGCGGAGTATATCTGCACGGCCAGGCCGGAGAAATGGTCAGGCAGGAAATGGGTGACGCTGGCATGTTGGCCAGCGACCTTTTGCCACTTCTGCCCAGGGTGATAATGAGTTTGAAGCGAGGGTAACAAGGACCGGGGTTATATGTTATTCGCTGCTGACATAGGGAATACGAATATCACTGTTGGCGTCTTCGATGGCCAGAAGTTAAAAGCCACCTGGCGGATAGCTACCGGCGTGCATCGGATGCCTGACGAATATGCCATCTTGATACTCAACCTTTTGGAAAATCAGGGGCTGAAAAGCTCGCAAATCACGGCTGCGGTGATATGTAGCGTTGTCCCGCCGTTGGTGGGAGGATTCGAGGAGCTATTTCGGCGCTACTTGAAGATTACCCCCCTGGTGGTTGGCGCCGGCGTAAAGACTGGTGTGCGTATCTGTATGGATAACCCCAGGGAAGTCGGTGCCGACAGGATAGTAAATGCGGTTGCCGCTCACCATCTCTATGGTGGGCCGGTGATTGTAATTGACCTGGGAACAGCAACCACTTTTGACGTTGTGTCTGCAGAGGGTGACTATGTTGGGGGTTCTATTGCTCCGGGAATCGCTATTGCCACAGAGGCTTTGTTCACCCGGACGGCGGTGTTGCCGCGGGTGGAATTGATTCACCCCAAGAAGGCTATTGGCCGAAGTACAGTGGCTGCCATGCAATCGGGTATAGTATATGGCTATGTTGGCCTGATAGAGGGTCTGGTGGCACGGATTCGCAAAGAGCTGGGTGCTAAAGCCAAGGTGGTAGCTACGGGGGGTTTTGCTGAGCTATTAGCTAGTGAAACATCGGTCATCGAAGTGGTCAATCCAGACATTACCCTGATTGGTTTGCGCCTCATCTATGAGATGAACCAGCAATAGGAGATAATGACAAATGGTGCTGAGCGATAAAACAGTGGTTCTGGGAGTGACAGGCAGTATCGCCGCTTACAAGGCTGCCGACCTTGCCAGCAAGCTGACACAGGCTGGAGCCAAAGTGGAAGTAATTATGACTGAGGCAGCTACGGAGTTCATCACGCCGTTGACCTTCCGCAATATCACTGGCAGGCCTGTGGTCACCAAGATGTTTGAGCTGGTATCAGAATACAGCGTAGAGCATGTGGCTCTGGCTGAAGCTGCCGATATCGTGGTTGTAGCTCCGGCTACGGCTAACACTATTGCCAAGCTGGCTGCTGGAATTGCTGATGACATGCTGGGCTGCACAGCGCTGGCGACCAAAGCGCCGGTGGTGATAGCGCCGGCGATGAACGTGAATATGTACCAGAATCAGGTGACCCAGGAGAACATAGCCAGGCTGAAGGCGCGTGGATTCACTTTTGTCGGACCCGGGTATGGGCGGCTTGCTTGTGGCGATATGGGTCTTGGCCGTCTGGTGGACGTGGAAGAGATACTGGTCGCTGTCTGCCAGGTACTGGGCAAAAAAAGAGGAGACCTGGCGGGAAAGCGCGTAGTGGTTACTGCTGGTGGCACCCAGGAACCAGTTGACCCGGTGCGCTGCTTGACCAATCGTTCCTCTGGCAAGATGGGCTACGCCTTGGCCGAGTCTGCCCGAGACCGCGGCGCTGAGGTGGTCCTGGTGACCGCGCCCTGTGCGCTGGGCAAGCCCCATGGTATAGAAGTGGTTGATGTAGCTACGGCTGAGGAAATGTTTGGCGCTGTGAAGAAAGCCGTTGCCAAGGCGGATGTGCTGATAATGGCGGCGGCGGTGGCTGATTATCGCCCGGCGATGGTTTCAAAGAGCAAGATTAAGCGGCAGCAAGCTGCGAGCCTGACCCTGGAATTGGAACGGACGCCTGATATCCTGGGACAAGTGAAGGGGGAGTTCCTCCGCGTTGGCTTCGCTGCCGAAAGCGACAACCTGGTGGCAAATGCCAGGCAAAAGCTTAAGGACAAGAATCTTGACCTTATCGTGGCCAACGATATTACTACTCCTGGCTGCGGCATCGGCTCTGACACCAACCAGGTGGTCATAATCGACCCAAGCGGCAAGGCTGAGAAATTACCGCTTTTGCCCAAACGGGAAGTGGCGGATAGGATACTGACTAGAGTGGCCAAGATGCTGGCCAAGAAACGTTAACGGTACTGGTTCTGGGGGAATTTTGTATTGGGCGACCCTGAATGGGTCGCATTTTAGCAATAAGTTGTCACTCTGAGCGAAGCGAAGAGTCTAGAAAGAGAGATTCTTCGGTCGCTTCGCTCCCTCAGAATGACAAAGGAAATGGCATCCTCAGAATGACAAAACGAATGGTTTCCTGAGAATGACAAGGCGAATGGCTTTCTCATAATGACAGCGAGGGTGAGTTACCTAGTAGCCGTTCACCCGAGTTAAAGCATGGGAGAAATATGACGTATGTCTGAAATTGCCAGGGCTTATGATTGGAATGCTATCGAGGAGAAATGGTATCGCTTCTGGATAGAGCGAGGCTATTTCACGCCCAAAATAGACCGCAAGAAGAAGCCTTTCACCATCATCATGCCGCCGCCTAACGTCACCGGCGAGCTGCATGTGGGACATGCTCTGACTGCGGCGCTGGAAGACATCATGATACGGTGGCACAGGATGAAGGGCGATGCTGCGCTATGGCTGCCTGGCGTTGACCATGCAGGCATCGCCACACAGGTAGTGGTGGAGCAGAAGCTGGCTGCCGAAGGATTGGACCGGCACACTCTGGGAAGAGAGAAGTTCATCGAGCGTGTCTGGGAGTGGGCTAACAAGTCCCGGCAGTCCATCACCTATCAGCACCAGAGGCTGGGGGCTTCTTGTGATTGGACTAGGGAACGCTTCACGCTGGATGATGGGCCATGCAAGGCGGTGCGCACCGCTTTTGTCCGCCTGTACAACAAGGGGTTGATTTACCGTGGGGAGCGCATTATTACCTGGTGCCCCCGCTGCCAGACTGCGCTTTCAGACCTGGAAGTCCAGCACAAGGACATGACCGGCAAACTGTGGTACATGCGTTATCCCCTGGCCGAAGGCGAGGGATTTGTTACGGTGGCCACTACCAGGCCGGAGACATATCTGGGCGATACTGCGGTGGCTGTCAATCCCGAGGATGAACGGTTCAAAAGGCTTATCGGCAAGAAAGTTGTGCTGCCGATAATCAACAGGGAAATCCCCGTCATAGCCGATAGCGCCATCGACATTTCCTTTGGCACAGGAGCGGTGAAGGTCACGCCATGCCATGACCCTGTGGACTTTGAAATCTCCGAAAGGCAGAATCTACCGCTGATAAACATAATGAACAATGACGCTACTATAAACCAAAACGGTGGCCCTTATGCCGGGCTAGACCGCTTTGCTGCCCGCGAGAAAATCGTGGCTGACTTCGAAAAAGCGGGATTGTTGGAGAAAATGGAGACGCATTCTCATGCCGTTGGACACTGTGACCGCTGTCGGACAACCATCGAACCGCAGGTAAGCAAACAGTGGTTTGTCAAGATAAAGCCACTGGCGGAGAAGGCTATTGAGGCTGTGGTTGATGGCCGTATCTCCATAATTCCGGAGCGGTTCACCAGGGTCTATCTCAACTGGATGGAGAATATCCGTGACTGGTGCATCAGCCGTCAACTTTGGTGGGGACATCGCATCCCCGTGTGGTATTGCCAGAAGTGCGGAGAGATGATTGTCTCTGTGGAAGAGCCTTCAAAATGCAGCCGCTGTGGTTCAAGTGACCTTGTACAGGACCCTGATGTGCTGGACACCTGGTTCAGCTCGGCGCTCTGGCCCCATTCCACGCTGGGCTGGCCCGATGATACCGAGGACTTCTGCTATTTCTATCCCACCTCGGTGATGGAAACGGGGTATGACATCTTGTTCTTCTGGATAGCCAGGATGATTATGATGGGGTTGGAAGACACGGAAGACATTCCCTTCCACACCGTCTATCTGCACGGGCTGATACGGGACGAGAAGGGCGACAAGATGAGCAAGATGCGGGGCAACGTGATAAATCCTACCGACGCTATAGAAAAGTACGGCACCGATGCTTTGCGCTTCGCCATTACCACCGGCACTGCGCCGGGAAACGATGTCAACCTGGGCGAACACAGGCTGGAAGCCGGGCGCAATTTCGCCAACAAGATATGGAATGCTTCCAGGTTTGTGCTGCAAAGCATGGATGCCGAGGCTGCCAGAGGGCGTGGCTTAAAGAACTTGTCAGTAGAGCGCCCGGAAATAATGGAAGACCGCTGGATACTGAGTCGGCTTAGCCAGCTTGTTATCAGCGTTGATAAACTGATGGAGGAATTTCAGTTTGGAGAGGCGGAGCGACAGATTCACGACTTCTTCTGGGGCGAGTTCTGCGATTGGTATATCGAAATAGCCAAAATCCGCTTGACCGATTCCAAGTCCTCGCCGTTGCCAGTTCTGGCTTTTATCCTGGAGACGGTATTGCGGTTGCTCCATCCCTTTATGCCCTTCATTACCGAGGAGCTGTGGCAGGGTTTGAAACAGAGACTACCCGAAGGCGCCATGGGTTCCGATTCTATTGTGATTACACCTTACCCGGTGGGCGATGCAAGCTTTATCGATGCCGAAGCCGAGCGGGTGATGGAATCAGTAGTGGAGATTATACGCTCCATTCGCAATGCCCGCGCCGAGCATAAGGTGGCTCCGTCAAGGTGGGTTGAAGCCCGCATCTATGCTGATAATCTAAGTCCCGCCATTGCTGCACAGGCTGCGGCAATTGAGACTCTGGCCAAGGCTAAGCCGCTGGCAGTGCTGAGCCGTAGTCAAAGGCAAGCCCAGGAAGAAAAGGCGCTGGTTTTTGTGTTGAAAGAAGCCGAGGTGGTTTTGCCCCTGGCAGGCATGGTTGACATTGTTGCCGAAAGACAGCGTCTGGAGAAAGAGATAGACGGCATGAAAGGTGAAATTGGCCGCCTGGAACAGAGGTTGAAGGACAAAGCCTTCGTCTCCAAAGCGCCTGCTGCTGTAGTGGAAAAGGAGCGCAACAAGCTCGAGACGCTCAAGGACAAGTTGCAGCGATTGCAGCAGGAGCTAAGCCAACTCAGCTAGCGGTGTGCAGCAGCAAAGGTACGTCAGTGTAAATCCCAAGCTCCAAATTCCAAATCACAAACAAATCCCAGGTTCAAATGACGAAAAACTAGGGCTTATCGCAATCTGGTTATGTAGGGACAGGTCTTCAGACCTGTCCGCGGACAGACCATAAAGGTCTGTCCCTACATTGTATGGTATGCGGCTTCTGGTGGGGCTGAAGGGCACTAACTATTTAAGTTGTCATTGCGAACGTAGTGAAGCAATCTCACTGGTATGCTCCTGACTATGAGAGCGCCACGTCCCGATTGCACCGGGGCTCGTGATGACAAAGTGGGTCCTTGCAATAGCATTCTTAAATAAATTTGGGGCTCACACGTCCTGCGCTGCGTCTTCAGGTTTGGATATTGCTTGATATTTGATGCTTGGGATTTGGAATTTAGGGATGGGAGGCGAGTGGGG
>VGOO01000058.1 GCA_016875925.1 Chloroflexota bacterium | reverse complement strand
ATCGTCGATTGGATTGTCGGCGCCCGAAACGACATGGTAGAGAAAGGCAAGATACCGCCCCGTGTGGCACACTTTTTTGAAGCAGTACACGGCTACGGGAATCCATTGAAGCTGCTGAGAAGCGATAGGGCTGCCTGGGCTAACGGCACCAAGAAGTATGCCAGGGGCGACGACTACCTGCTTTACGTGGGCTGCCTCGGTTCCTACGACGAAAACGGCCAGAAGGTGGCACGCAGCCTGGTAGATGTCTTGAATGCAGCCGGCGTATCTTTTGGAATACTGGGCGAAGACGAGGAATGCTGCGGTAACGAGATATACATGCTGGGCGAGGCGGGCTTATTTCAGGTGCTGGCCGAGAAGAACATCAACAAATTCAAGGAGCTTGAGGCTAAGAAAGTGGTCACGCTCTGCCCCCATGCCTACAACGCGATGAAGAACCACTACCCAGCGCTCGGTGGTAGTTTTCAGGTCTATCACTATACTCAGCTACTGGCCGACTTGATTGGAAAAGGGAAGCTGAAACTTTCGTCAAGCAAGGCTAAGGTAACCTATCAAGACCCCTGTTTCCTGGGCAGGTACAACCAGGTCTATGAGGAGCCAAGGCGGGTACTGAAGAGCATTCCAGGCATTGAGCTGGTGGAGATGGAGAGGAGCCGCAAGGACTCCTTCTGCTGTGGCGGCGGTGGTGGTAACTTCGTCATGGACTTGCTGGCTGGAAGCGAAGAAAGCCCCAGCCGCGTTCGGGTCAGGGAAGCCCATGCCACCGGCGCCGACACCCTGGCTGTCGCCTGCCCCAGTTGCTTGACCATGCTCACCGACGCCGCCAAATCCGAAGACTTGCAGGGCAAACTGGCAGTAAAAGACATCGCCCAGATAGTGAAAGAATCCCTGGCATCGGAAATGTAGGGGCGGGTTTTTAAACCCGCCCTTTTCTCATGGAAAACAATACTTCCGTCGCAGGGCGCACCTGAAGGTACGCCCCTACATGTTGTTTTAGACAGCAGGGCGCATCCTTCGCTTCGCTCAAGGACAAGCTCTGAAGCTACGCCCCTACATGTTATTTTAGGACAGCCCCGTATATCATATTGACAAGGGGGGGTGAGTGATTAGAATTACCGCAGTTTACAGCATAAAGCAAAGGCGCTTTCCCGGCTATGAAGATATCGAATAGGTTTGCCAAGAGCACAGTTGGGCGAGCCTTTCTGTTTTTAGCTGCTTTACTTCTGACCGGGCTGGCGTTAGCTCCGGGGCTGGCAGATGCCAATGGAGGTGGTCTGGCCAACACTCCCTGGCCCATGTTCCAGCATGACCAGCGTCACACCGGCCAGAGCCCCTATCTCGGAGCTCAGACAAATGCCATCAGGTGGATTTTTGACGCCGGCCAGATCATTAGAGGCTCTCCGGTGATCGGCAGCGACGGTACTATTTATTTTAGCTGTTGGAACGGGTCTAGGTTTTATGCTCTTAATCCCGACGGCAGTGTAAAGTGGCTTCGTAATACAGCGTATGGCGGCGTTGGTGCGCCTGCTATCGGCAGTGATGGCACTATTTACTTCAGTGACTACGGGCAGATGAAAGCTTTTAATCCCGACGGCAGCACGAAGTGGACACTCAATGCCAATGGTATCAGGAGTTCTCCCGTTATAGCCGATGATGGCACCATATATGCCGGTGCAAACCTTGCTCCTGACGGTGGGAGGCTTTACGCTATCAGGGATAACGGCAGCAGTGGAAGTGTGAAGTGGTTTTATCACACAGACGGTCATATTAACTATTCTGCTCCCGCTATAGGCAACGGAGGCACCATCTATATCGGAACTTACGACACGGATTTGTATGCTATAACCGATAATATTACCAATGGCGTGCTGAAATGGCGCTTTAATACTGGTGGTCTCATCAACTCCTCTCCGTCTATAGGCAGCGATGGCACGATCTACGTCGGCTCTGACGACGGAGCCCTGTATGCAATCACCGACAATGTCACCAATGCCGTCAAGAAATGGCATTTCGGCACGGGCTGGAGTATTACTTCTTCTCCAGCCATAGGCAGCGATGGCACCATCTATGTTGGTTGTAGTGCTGCAGCGGGTTTTCTTTATACGCTGTTTGCTATGAACCCTGATGGTAGCCTGAAGTGGGCTTATGACACAGGTTCTGATGCCGAAACCTGCTCTCCAGCTATAGGCAGCGACGGTACCATCTACATTGGGAATGGGTTCGGCGGAAGAGTATGGGCCATAAGCGACAACGGTACCAGTGGAAATCTCAAGTGGTCTTATCTCACAGGTGACTGGGTAATTGGTTCTCCGGCTATAGGCAGCGACGGCACGGTATACATCGGCTCCTACGATGCAAAGCTTTACGCCTTCAGCAGCCGTCCAATTATAACCTCCGCCAATCCCAGCTCCGGCTACCAGGGGACCACGCTAAGCAACGTGATTATCACCGGCCAGAACTTCACCGGCGCCACCGCTGTCAGCTTCGGCGCTGGCATAACAGTAAACACTTTCAATGTTGACGGTGCTACTCAGATAACAGCCAATATCACCATCGCTGCCGACGCCACACCCGGCACCAGGGACATCACGGTGACCATAGCGGAGGGACCCGGCACCAAGATAAATGCCTTCACAGTAATACAGAAAGGCCAGAATGTGTATGTAAATGGCGCCACGGGCAACGACAGCTATGACGGGCTGGCTGCGGCCTGGGACAGCACGCACGGCCCAAAGAAGACAATAGCGGGCGGCATAGCTGCAGTTACCGACAACGGCACGGTGAATGTTGCCGCAGGCACCTACCATGAACACGGTCTTCACCTGTCGCAAACTATGAACCTCGTCGGCGCTGGTGCCTTGACCACCATCATAGACGGCGGTGCCAACGGCAACGTTCTGGAGGTTTCCAGCGCGCCAAACCAGCGTAACACCATATCCGGGTTCACTATCCGTAATGGCGCCCCAGCAGGCCCGGATCCCGGAGGCGGGATTTACATCTCAGAGGTGCATATAGTTACCATTAACGACTGCGCTATTGTCAATAATGTCAAGGGAGGCGTGGCTGGTCATTGTCCTGGTGCAGGTGGTGGTGTCTGCAATGATGGCGGCGTTTTATATATGAACCGCTGTACTGTGAGCGGGAATACAGCCGGTGCCCAGGGTGGGGGTATATATAGCCGAAAAACCTTCGGCGGCGATTCCGGTCTAATGGAGCTAACAAACTGCACCATCAGCGGCAACCAGTTGACTGAATTCGACTTCAGCGGAGGTGCCGGAATCTATAACTATAATGGTACTATGAGGATACTCAACTGCACCATTGCCCATAATCAAACCACCAGCTTTAACTCCGCCGTTGGCGGCGGGTTCTACAGCGCTTCATTAGATACTTCATACTTTAAAAACACGATTGTGGCTAATAACACCGCGGGATACGACCTCTACAATAACGGTAGCTTCTCTCCACCGGGATCAATTGTTTCGCAGGGCTACAACCTGGACAGCGAAAATAGCTGTGGCTTTAACCAGCCTACCGACCAGCGCAACACCAATCCGCTCCTCGGCCTCTTGCAGAATAACGGCGGCCCCACCTCAACTCATGCCATTACAACCAGCAGCCCGGCATTTAACAAGGGCACCTGCGATGTAGCCCCCGCAACCGACCAGCGTGGTATATCCAGACCGCAGGGAGCATTGTGCGATATCGGTGCCTTCGAGCTTATCTATACAGTGAACACCGCCACTGGAACAGGTGCAGCTACATTCGCTACAAGTTCAGGTGCATTTACCGGTTTGACAGCATCCTCTTCTACTGCTTGCGGTACTCTTACCAATATCACCTTCCCACATGGCTTCTTCTCTTTCACCATCACCGGCATCACTCCCGGCTCGACGGTGACCATCACCATCACGCTTCCTTCAGCTATGCCCACAAACACCCAGTACTGGAAGTGTATCAACGGAACCTGGGTAGATTGTACCTCTCTGCTAGGCTCTAACGATGGGGATAACATCATCACCCTTACCATCACCGACGGCGGGATGGGCGATGCCGACGGCCTGGCCAACGGCACCATCGTCGACCCCGGTGGCCCAGCAGTGGCGACCGGAGCCGGCCATAGCATAATCCAGGCTGAGGGTGCTTCTACCGGGTCGCTCCCTGTCCGCCTTGCTCCGCCTAATCTCAAGCCCAGGCAGGTCAGCGTCAGTTCCAGGGTAACAAGGGTCAACCAGACGGTGACGGTTGCCGCAGACATAGTCAATGAGGGGGAGACGGCTGGCAGCACCAACGTAGCCCTGGTGATAAACGGTTTCACAGAGCAAGTTCAGACCTTAAGGCTGGAGCCGGGTGCTGCCGGGACAGTCACCTTTACCGTAGAGAAAACCAAGCCGGGTAAGTACGAAATCAGCATAGGTGACCAGAGAGCCAGCTTCCTGGTGGTTCGAGAGGAAGCCAAGGTTTCCCCATTCCGCAATGGCTTGCTTCCCATATTGCTCATGGGTGGGCTGTTCTTGGCAGTAATAGTGGTATTGGTAGCGGCTTTCCGAAGACGGACAATGTACTAGGAACCATTCACCCTCACCTAGCCTCTCCCGTCGAGGGAGAGGAACAACATGTAGGGACAGGTCTTTAGACCTGTCCGCGGACATACCTGAAGGTCTGTCCCTACATACTCCGCTGAGACCGCCACGTCCCGATATCATCGGGGCTCCTCGCGATGACAAAGATAGCATGTAGCGCTGGGCTTTTCTTACGTGCCACCCGCCTACGGGTGGCTGCCTGGGTCACCTGTCCTTCCCATGAAGGACAGGTGGGCAGGCGACGCCTAGAAATGACATCAACTAGCTGCAAACAATCTCTCTGAGACTATCTTTACAATAATACTCGTTGGCTGCGAAGTGCCAAGCACTATATGTTTCTGCCGGGGAAACTCGGTTACAGGGTCGAAGTCCTGCTTCTGTGATTCATATATCTCCCAGCGACCATCGGAGGTGGTTTCTTCCTTCAACCTTTTCTCCAGGCGAGCCTTGACGCTGGCTGCATCCAACACGCATTCCACGACCGCAAAATCGGCATTCGCCCTCTTTGCTATCTCGGCAGCCGCCATCCTGTCATGCCTTTTCTTAAAAGAAGCATCCAGTATCACCCACTGCCCTTGAGACAGAAGCTCCCTAGCCCGGGAGAACATAGCATCATAAGTCCGCCGGGAGAAGTCTTCAGTATAGATTCCGCCCTGAAACTGCTCAAACCTGTGCTCGGTTGGCGATATGCCGGCGAGTTTCTTCCTGGTGACATCAGAGGAGATGACGTTGAATCCCAGGCTGCGGCTCAATGCCTCAGCTACAGTCGATTTGCCCGTGCCCACCAGGCCGGTCATCATTAGCAGAATAGGCTTTTCCCTGGCATATCGGCAGGCCAGACCAAAATATGTCCCTGCCGCAGCCAGAGACCTCTCTTTATTCGGGATATAGGGGTCATCCAGCTTGAAGCACTCCACCTTTCCCCGCACATAAGCCCGATAGCACTTGTAGAAGTTGAGGAGCTGATTTACCCCTTCATCTTTGCTGAAGCGCACATAGGCTTCGACAAAAGCCCGGGAAAGGTCGGCACGATGATACCTGTCCAAATCCATAGCCAGAAAAGCCACCTCGGAAGCTACGTCGCCGTACCTGAACCTGTCATTGAACTCTATGCAATCGTAGATATAAATCCCGTTACTGAAACAGACATGCGCAGCATGAAGGTCGCCATGGCAATCCTTTATCCTCTCCTCTTTAATGCGCTCCCGGAACAGGCCTGCATTGGATTTCAGGAAATCATCGGAGTAGGTCTTAATGCGATGGAATTGCTCAGAGGTTATAGAGCTGCCGATGTATTTCTCGGTCTGGGAGAAGTTCTCGTCGGTGTTGACCTTTATGGCTTCGAGATTACCGAAGGCGCTAATCTCGGGGCTGGTTCTGGCCTTGCTATGAAACTCTGCCAGTTTTTGGGCAACTCGCTCCACCATATCGGCCGTTACCTGATTCTGGAGAAGCAACCTGTCCATCATGCGCTCAGCAGGAAGCTGGCGCATTTTCACCGCATATTCGATTACCTTGCCCTTGCCGCCAATTCTGATTTCGCCACCGCTGCTGACTATGGGCACTACTCCCAGATAGACATCAGGGGAAAGGCGCTGGTTCAGTTCCACTTCCTGCTCGCAGAAAAACCGGCGCTTTTCCAGCGTGGTGTAGTCCAGGTATCCCAGGTTCACCGGCTTTTTTACCTTGTAAACTAGGTCGCCAGTGAGGAAAACGAAGGACATCTGGGTCTGCGCCAGCTCTACCTTCGACGGTTTATGGGGATAGGCGTCGGGCTTGAGTAACGCCTGGACTAAAGCCGGTTGCTCGGACACTCCCTCTATTTTCAATCCTCGACGCCCACATTATTTGTCATTCTGAGGGAGCCCCGATTCTATCGGGGCGACCGAAGAATCTCGGTGAGGTGATGAGCAAAGAGATGCTTCGCTGCGCTCAGCATGACAGGGCATGAGGAGATTCTTCTAATTCTCCAAACTGAACAACGGCCTGGCAATATCACCCGCTGAATATTTATCGCCTGAAAACACACCAGTGCTGGACATCTTCACCTTCTTGCCAATGATGTCACCAGTTACTTTGTCAGGCTCTACACCCACCAAGTTCCCCATAATCCAGGGGCCTTCCTCGAGTTCCACCAGCATCACCACGTAGGGGCACTCCGATTCGCGCCCTTCAGGCGCTACAAAAATGGAGGTGAAGGTCTGTATCTTGCCCTTGCCCTTAAGCTCCATTATGTCAAAATCTGTGCTGCCGCACTTGGCGCAGGCTATCCTGGGACTTGCCGAGATTTGCCCGCATTGCTTGCATTTCAAGCCCAGCAGCTTATTCTCCTTCAGCGCCTCGTTATAGTCTTTGAATCTCAGTTTATGTTCCATCTTCAGTCTCCTTCAGAAGTAAATGCGTCAGCTATTATTAGCCTTTCTTGAGGATTACGTTGACGATGGTGCCGCCGTCGCCACCGAGGGTATCGGTCATGCCTATCTTGGCACCTTCGACCTGTCTCTCACCGCATTCGCCTCTTAGCTGCTTGGCTATCTCATATACCTGGGCAGTGCCAGTAGCACCTATGGGATGTCCCTTGGCTTTAAGACCGCCGGACGGATTAACCGCTATTTTGCCGCCAATCTTGGTCTCGCCCTTCTCCACAGCCTCAGCAGCCTTGCCATAGTCGAAGATTCCCAGGCTCTCCAGGGCAATGAGCGTGGCAATGCTGAAGCAGTCGTGAAGCTCAATAACATCCACGTCCTTGGGCTTAATCCCGGCCATATCGTAGGCTTGCTTGGAAGCCAGCTCCCTAGCCCTGATGCGCGGCAGATATTCCTGCTGGCTGGCCAAATTGCCACCCGATGCCTGTCCAACTCCCGCCACATACACCGGCTTGTTGGTCAGCTTCTTTGCCTTCTCCTCCGAAGCCAGTACCACGGCTGAAGCTCCATCGGTAAAGGGACAACAGTCATGAAGCTGCAAAGGATAAGCTACCATAACACCCTTGAGCACATCCTCAACGGTTATCTCTTTCTGGAACTGAGCCTTGGGGTTACGGGCACCATAGTAGTGCGAGTTCACCGACACCTGTGCTAGCTGCCTCTTGAACTTCTCCATGGGTATGCCATATTTGGCGGCATAGAGATTGGCCAGCATGGCAAAAACGCCGGGGAAGGTAAGCCCACAGCCATACTCATAGCGTCCATCGCTGAACATGGCAAAAGTGCGGGTAGCAAGTGGCGTACCCATCTTGGCTGCGGTTTCCGTGCCGCCAGCTATGACGATGTCATAGAATCCGGAAGCCACCCACATATAGGCGTCCCTGAAGGCCACGCTTCCTGAGGCACAAGCGCCTTCATTCTTGTTGGCCGGGATGTTGCTGGCGCCGATGCTCTCAGCAGCGAAAGCCTGCGGCTGGCCTTGGCCTTCGGCAAAGTCTGACAGACAATTGCCGATGAACATAGCCTGGATGTCTTTTGGCTTCAGGTTGGACTCTACGATAGCGTCCATAGCGGCTTCCGAGAACAACTCCACGGCCGTCTTGTCCTGCTTGCCGCTAAATTTGGTCATCCCCACCCCCAGTACAGCTACTTTTCTCATCTATGCAAACCTCCTGATGGTTTATTTTGCAATCGCAGTCTCCGCATGTCATTCTGAGGAAACCCCGATTCTATCGGGTGACAGAAGAATCAACAGGAATAACTCAGGACAACAAACAGAGCTATTTTATCAGCTTTGGCCTGCATTGACCACAGAACACAGCGTGCTTATGGTCGGTATCTGCCAGGCTATTAGAAAAGTGCATTACACATTTGGAGTCCGGGCAATGCCCCAGGCCAAAGGTATGCCCCAGTTCATGGATGGCTTCCTTGGCCGCCCTATCCAGAAAGATAGCCTTGTCCCAGGAAGAGCCATAGTATGACGGCTTCAGGCGGTGTAACGAGATAACAGCCACCCCAGAATCCACGTCAGCCTGGCCGAATACGAAGTTCAGGTCTGGAGCATACAGGTCAACGCTAACTATGCCCAGCACCTTTTCGTCCTCGGCGACGCCTGATTTTTTGAAGCAATCCAGCAATTTTGAGGCCAGATATTGCTTGCGCTTGGGGTCGTAGGCCTGTTCCAGGTTTCCGAATTCAGCCTTTGTCTCCACAGGACAGCCGAAGGTCTGCTTTAGTCTCTCTTTAAGTTCCCAGATAGCCTCTGGCTCAACTCTACCGATGGACTTAAGGATTATCTTCATACATGCCCATTCGCATCCAATTGGTCACATCTTTGAGCACTTGCGCCTGGTTATCGCGTGTAACCTCAACTACCCTCACCCTGGGAAGGCGCTTGATGTCGTCGGCAAAAGGATAAGGATTGAGCATGACAGTACCCAAGACCTTCTTGCCGCTTCTTATGGCTTGCAGAACTGCCTCTTTGAATCTGGGAGAATAGAGCTCCATCTTGCCGATTTCGTCAATGATGATGAGCTCGGCGTTTTTTATAGCTCGGTGGATGGCAGCGACGCCGACCTTTTCCAAAGCCTCGACGTCGACACCATATTTACTTACCCTGTGTGGACTGGAGATATCAACATGGGCCAGTATCGCCTCCTGCCCATCGAGGGCGACAAGCTTAAAGCCTTGCCTGATCTTGTTGATGCGTAGCTCCTCAGTGTAGAAGCCACCCGCCTTGATCTTCGACTTGGCTATAGCCTGTCGAATAAGGGTTGTTTTTCCAGTCCCAGGGCTACCGGTTAGTAGGTAGACAGTAGCCATGTAACGTTATTACTTTTTCTTGGTTGATTTCTTGGGTTTTTCTGCTTCCGATGCTGCGGCTCCGGCTTCAGCCTTTGCTTTGGCGGCCCTGGGCTTCGCCTCTTTTGCCGTAACAGCTTCAGCTTTCTTCACAGCTTTCTTGGGTTTTTCAGCCTTCTCCGGTTTGGCGGCTTTAGCTGCCTTCTTAGGTTCCACAGGCTTGGCCTCCGCTTTGGCGGCCTTTGCTTTAGCTTTTGCTTCTTCAGCTACTTTCGGTTTGGCGGCCTTTGCCTTGGCCGGTGCAGCTTCAGCCACAGCAGCAACCTCGACCTTCTTCTTAGCCGGTTTGGCGGCTACGGGCTCTGCTACTATCGGTTTAGCAGCCGCAGCAGCCGTCGCTGCTGCCAGAGCTATTGCCTTTCTTCTTTCTTCTAGCTTCTTGCGACGTCGGCGATGCTTCAGCATGGCCATTCTTTTTCTTTTGTTCATCGTTTACCACCCGTTACTCATGCTTTGATTCCAAAATCAGCACTGTATTATCGCTCAATTTTCACTGTATTTCAAATTTCCCCCCATCGCTCTCCTTAGACTCCACTTTTGCCATTCTGAACCCACACTGTCATTCTAAGCGCAGCGAAGCAACTATACCCTTCATTCCGTCCAGGGTGACAAGTATATGTTCAGCGTTTTCAATGGACACGGTACAAGTCGTTCATGTACTGCACGGCGAAATCTTTGGCCATGCCACGGTCAGGCATGGAGCCTATCATGCCATACATAGCAGCCTCTCCGGTGATGTCTTCCGGCTTTAGCTTGGCTACCTCTTTGACCGCTGCTCGCAGGTCTGCCAGAAACGGTTCCACGATAGTGGCATGCAAAGGCGAGATAGTCATGTGCAGGCATGGTGGCAGGTGCTGGCTATCGATGTACCATCGGAATTCTTTCATCTTTTCGCCCAGGGCAAAGATGTTGAGCACATC
>VGOO01000057.1 GCA_016875925.1 Chloroflexota bacterium | reverse complement strand
CGGCCAAATGGGATAAGATCCTTATACCGGTCGCTGCCAACCTAAGTGGGCCTTACGGGGCACAGAGCCAAGTGGTCATCAACGGGCTGACCGACTGCCTGGGCTATGTCAATGAGCAGGGCGGTGTCAAAGGCGTGCCACTGGAATTCGTCATCAGGGATACGGCAGGTAAACCGGATAATGCCATGACCCTTCTCACCGAATTTCTGGCCATGAAGCCACGGCCGGCGCTGGTATCATTCCTTGACTCACAGGATGCAGTATCATTAAAACAGCGGTTCATCGAGAACAAGGTCGTAAATATCACGGGTGGGACCGCTAGCGCTCTATACCCGCCGGGCTACTCGTTCGCCATCTGGACTGAGGGTGGCGATCAGTTCGGCCTATTCTGTGACTGGCTTGTGGAAAAGGAAGCGCCTAAGAAACCCAAGCTGGGCATCCTTACCTGGGACAATGTCTTCGGCAAGGTTATTCTGGAGCAGAGATGCTTGGACTATGCCAAGTCCAAGGGTGTCGACATCGTGTCAACACAATTGTTCAATGTTATGGACACCACTGTTGCCGACCAACTTAAGAAGCTGAAGGATTCTGGCGCAGAATGGGTGTATACCAACACGTTACTTATCGGTCCGGCGCGCATCAACAACGATGCTATAACCTTGGGTATCCAGGACAAGATGAAATGGGGAGTAGCTGGCGTGGCTATCAGCTACAACACGATGGGCCTGGGCAAAGGCATGGAAGGCTGGATAGGTCCCAGCCCCTGGGCTTCATGGGACGAAACCAACAACCAGGGCATCCAGGTGATGCGGCAGCAGTTTGAGAAGAACAAACGAGAAGACTTCGACAAGCAGAATGTCTACTGCGGCGCCTTCATCGCTGCCTTGCTGATGAAACAGACTTTCGAGAAAGTGGTTGACAAATATGGCTGGGACGGTATCACCGGGCCAAACGTGCTGGCGGTGCTGGAGGAGACCAAGGACTTTGACGCTATGGGTATGACCAAGATTAGTTTCTCCAAAGAGATGAGACATGGCCTTTTTTACAAGATGTACGAAATGAAGCAGGGCAAGATACTGCCCCTCACTGACTGGAGGCAAGCGACCCACCTCAAGTAATTTTTTGGCCATCGAGGAGAAACAGTGCTCAGGTTGGATAACGCCGAAGTCAAATGCAGCAATTTGATACTGGTGCTCAAGGGAGTATCGTTGAAAGTGGAATCAGGGAGTGTGTGGTGGCACTTCCTGGTAAGAGGAGGTGAAATAGATGAATCCCACAAAAGCTAAATTGTCAGTCGTTCTAACAGTCCTGGTCACGATCATTGCCATTGTTGGCGTCTCCTGCGCCAAGACCCCCCAGGCTCCGCCGGCTGCGGCCAAATGGGATAAGATCCTTATACCGGTCGCTGCCAACCTAAGTGGGCCTTACGGGGCACAGAGCCAAGTGGTCATCAACGGGCTGACCGACTGCCTGGGCTATGTCAATGAGCAGGGCGGTGTCAAAGGCGTGCCACTGGAATTCGTCATCAGGGATACGGCAGGTAAACCGGATAATGCCATGACCCTTCTCACCGAATTTCTGGCCATGAAGCCACGGCCGGCGCTGGTATCATTCCTTGACTCACAGGATGCAGTATCATTAAAACAGCGGTTCATCGAGAACAAGGTCGTAAATATCACGGGTGGGACCGCTAGCGCTCTATACCCGCCGGGCTACTCGTTCGCCATCTGGACTGAGGGTGGCGATCAGTTCGGCCTATTCTGTGACTGGCTTGTGGAAAAGGAAGCGCCTAAGAAACCCAAGCTGGGCATCCTTACCTGGGACAATGTCTTCGGCAAGGTTATTCTGGAGCAGAGATGCTTGGACTATGCCAAGTCCAAGGGTGTCGACATCGTGTCAACACAATTGTTCAATGTTATGGACACCACTGTTGCCGACCAACTTAAGAAGCTGAAGGATTCTGGCGCAGAATGGGTGTATACCAACACGTTACTTATCGGTCCGGCGCGCATCAACAACGATGCTATAACCTTGGGTATCCAGGACAAGATGAAATGGGGAGTAGCTGGCGTGGCTATCAGCTACAACACGATGGGCCTGGGCAAAGGCATGGAAGGCTGGATAGGTCCCAGCCCCTGGGCTTCATGGGACGAAACCAACAACCAGGGCATCCAGGTGATGCGGCAGCAGTTTGAGAAGAACAAACGAGAAGACTTCGACAAGCAGAATGTCTACTGCGGCTCCTTCATAGGTGCTTTGTTGATGAAACACGCTTTTGAGAAGACGGTAGACAGGTATGGATGGGATGGCATCACCGGTGAGAACATGCTCAAAGTGCTGGAGGAGACCAAGGACTTTGACGCTATGGGTATGACCAAGATGAGCTTCTCCCCCGAGTTGCGACATGGTCTCTTTTGCAAGATCTATGAGATGAAGCAGGGCAAGATACTGCCCCTCACCGATTGGAGGCAAGCGACCCACCTCAAGTAATTTTTTGGCCATCGAGGAGAAACAGTGCTCAGGTTGGATAACATTGAAGTCAAATACAGCAATGTGATACTGGTGCTCAAGGGAGTATCGCTCAAGGTGGAGCCAGGGGGTGTTGTGGCACTCCTTGGTTCCAACGGCGCGGGCAAAACCACTACACTGAAAGCCATATCGGGTATCCTCCATACTGAGCTGGGCGAAATCACCGATGGCAGCATCCAGTTCAACGAATCGAGAATAGACACTCTCAGCCCGGAGGAAATCGTCAAGATGGGCATAGTTCAGGTGGCCGAAGGGCGACGCTTGTTCCAGCATCTCACTGTGGAGGAGAATCTAAGGGTTGGCGCCTACGTCAGGCATAATGGTAAGACCATCAGGGAGGATTTACAGACCGTGTATTCTTACTTTCCACGGCTAAGAGACCTGGAAGGCCGGGTCAGTGGCTTCCTCTCCGGTGGGGAACAGCAGATGCTGGTTATCGGCAGCGCTCTCATGGGACACCCCTCGCTGATGTGTCTGGATGAGCCTTCTCTGGGCCTGGCTCCGCACATGGTCAAGGAGATATTCGAGATCGTGAAGCGGATAAATACCGAGGAGAAGACGTCCATCCTGTTGGTAGAGCAGAATGCCCGTGCTGCGCTGGGCATAGCTGACTATGGCTACGTATTGGAGAGCGGCAGAGTAGTGCTCGATGGCCCAGCCGTCAAGCTGGAGCAAAACGAAGACATCAAAGAGTTTTACCTCGGCCTGAGCGAGGTGGGCAAACGAAAAAGCTATAGGGATGTGAAGCATTACCGCCGCCGCAAACGGTGGCTATCGTAGAGTGATACACGCCATTACAAGCACGAAGATTTGCAAAAGAAGCCTTGCTAGGCTAACATGTCTAATCGGACGAGAGTATGGTTCCTGAAATCACCCGGAACATCGGCGCTGCCGTAAGGAGCGCCCGGCAATCTTTGAACATCTCCATCAGAGAGCTGGCTCGCCGCTCAGGCCTGTCCGCCACCGCCATCTGGAAGATAGAACGCGGCCAGATGACCCCCAGCGTGGTGGTTATGGTACACATCGCGCATGGGCTGGGCATGAAGCTAACCGAGCTGCTTGACCCGGTACTGGAAGAGGAAAATGTGGTGCATACCACACGCGGTTCCAGGGTCAGCAGCGGCGCTAAAGACCTGCGCGACGTGGCAGAGATTGTATCCGGTGCCTCTCGCTCCTGGATAATCCAGGCCGCCGAACATACGCTGAAAAAAGGGGCTAAAAGCGGCAGACAGCCTATGGAGCACAGTGGAGAGGAAATGGTCTATTGCCTCGAGGGGCACGTGCAATATATCATCGACGGCAAGATTTATACTCTCAAACCAGGTGACTCGCTGCACTTCAAGGCGCAGCTACCACACACCTGGCAAAATGTCCATAACGGCAGCTCACGCATGCTTCTGGTGGTAGTCCCACCCCGCGGAGCTACTCGCCATGCCGAACCCCCCAACTAAGTACCGCCTAAACCGTCCCGAATATCTCTCTGCAGGCTTGTTCGTTCAGCACCTGACCTGTCAGGCTGGGGTCATGCGCTGCTAATAGAACTGCATACTTGCCCCACATCTCGGCTGTCTGCCAGCCACTGGTATCAACACCCGGCAAGAAAGTGCGCACTGCCTCGGTTACCGTGAGGTCAAGTCGCAGCGCATTCACCGCAATATTGTGTTTGCGCATCTCTTTTGCCAGGCCCAGCGTAAACCGCTCCAACCCCGCCTTGGTCACACCGTAGGCTATGCTGCCCTTTATCAGCACGTTGCCTGCTGCCGACGATATATTGATGATGCTGCCGCTCTGGCGTTCTATCATACCCGGCAGCACTGCCTTGGTACACAAAAATACTCCTCGCAGGTTAACCGCCATTATCAAATCCCATTTTTTGACGGTCAAGTCCATAAAGGATTCCGGTGTGGTGATACCAGCATTGTTGACCAGTATGTCCACCTTGCCATATTTATCAGTGACCGTAGATACCATCGCATCCACGTCGTCTTCGCGGGTGATATCCAGTCGGACTGGCATGGCTTCGCCGCCAAAGGCGCGTATTTCTTCAACTGTGGCGTGGATGGTTCCTGGCAGCTTGCTCTGTCGCTCTGCTTCAGTGCGGGCTGCCACCACCACTTCAGCGCCGGCGCGCGCCATCTCTAGGGCAATTGCCTTGCCTATGCCCCGGCTGCTCCCCGTCACTATGGCAACTTTGCCCGCTAGTTTTGCTCTTTGCTTTTCCATGTCCCCCATCAGATGCTCACGCTGGAGTCGCTGTTAAATTCCAGGTGCTGTCCCTATGCTCAGCCCTCCGCAGACTGAAAGGCATTGACCAGTAATGTATTCAGCTTCGTCAGACACTAGAAACAACACGGCATTGGCTATGTCGGCTGGCTGAGCGATACGCCCAAGGGGAATTCGCTTCTCCACTAGCTCCCTGTAGTGGTCGAGGAACCTCTTATTGCCAAGCGTCTCAACTGCGCCTGGCGATACAGCGTTCACATTGATTTTGAAAGGTGCGAACTCTAGCGCCAGGCTTCGGGTTAAGCTAATAATGCCGCCTTTTGAAGCATTGTAGTGAACCTGGTCTGGCATACCGCCGTATGCCGCCACTGAGGCAATGTTCACTATCTTGCCGTAGCTCTGCTTTTGCATGTGTGGAGCAACTGCCTGTACCATCAGGAAATAGCCCTTGAGATTTATGTTCAAAATCTTATCCCATGTCTCTTCGGTTATCTCAGTGACCTTTGACATGCGGTGGATGCCCGCATTATTAACCAGGATATCAATCCTCTTGAAGTGCGATATCGCCTCATCTACCACGGCTTGAACCTCTGGCTTCTTGGAAGTGTCAGCTTGCAGTGCTATGGCGTCAGTCCCTTTCTCCTTAAGGCTTTTTGCTACACCGTTTGCCATGTCCAGTTTCACATCCACGACCGCTATTCTGGCACCTTCCTCGGCTAGCCGAGTGGCAATGCCTTCACCGATACCCTGAGCTGCACCGGTTACTATGGCTACTTTATCCTTGACTCGCATCAGCATATCTCCTCTACGGCTTCTTGTATATGAAGCCGCCATAGCAATGGTCATCGCCTTTACACAGACATGCTTCATCCTTGAAACCGACAATTCCCTTATCAAGTTCTTTGTAAGCCGTGATGTAGCCCTCTATAATCGGGCGACAGTAGCTTTTCATCCCCGGTGGGCGGAGGCTATGGAAGGCACATGATTTGCGATAGATCATGACATTTTCGTCGTCGTATTCGGAGTAATTGTCGGAAGAAGTAACACCCCCGTAAGCATGGTTAAGGTCCTGGTAATGTGCCATCTGCTCGGCTGTCTGCCTGTCAGTTCCTAGAGCTTGGAGGCGGCGTTTCATCTGTGCTCTCCCCATATAATAGCCGATTGTCCTGGCTGCCTCCTCAGCCTCCTTTTCCCCCCACTTACGTTCAATATATCCTAGCAGAGCATAGATCCATGCCGTTCGTGCCCGAGTTAGAGTGAAGGCGATGTCATCTGTCGTCAACTCGTCTATTGGAATAAGATAGGATTCCAATTGCCTTATACGCTCCTCGCTAATTCTGCCAGGATAGAAACGGTTGGTTTTGGTGGATTGGTATTTCTCGCTTTTCATTGTAACCCCCTTTAGCTGGTTCACTATGCTTTATATTATATTAACGATTGTTTTACGTCAATATAGCCAGAGGCTTGTGGCACATAGGTGAGGCCAGCATTATCAACGCTGAGGCTGGGGCTGTGATATTTTGTTAGAAAATTGTATAATAATCGTTGACACAAAGGGGGTAATTAGAGATGGGAACTGAAAACAGGTGGGAAGGTCATCCACGGCTACAAACTGCTGGGCCGAGGAAAGCGCCGCAGGTGGTCAAGGTAGCTCCGGAGATGCTGGAGCGCAGGAAGTTCAGGGAAAACAAACCGTGGCAGATTCCTCCCAATCGGTTTTATTTCAATACTCAGGCTACTAAGGACCAGATAAGGCACTTCGTTGAAGGCATGGGCGATGATAACCCCCTTTTTACCAACGCCGAGTACGCTAAGAAGGCTAGATACGGCAAGGTTATCGCTCCAGGCTCCTATCTCTACACCATCATGTGGTCTAGCCTCTCAGGTGGTCTACCAGGGCTGCATGAATGGTACAGCGGCGGCGATTGGGAGTGGTACCTGCCAATTTATGAAGGCGACGAGTTCACTGCTGTCAACGTGGTGCGCGACCTGGTGATAAAGCAAGGCAGGAGCACTGGCGGCAATATCTACATCGATTACGGCGATGTCATTTACATCAACCAGCACGGCCAAATCGTAGGCAAAGAGCTGTATCATGGCGTCTGGGTAGAGAGAGAAGCATCTGGCTCAGCAGGCAAATATCTTTCTATACCCAGGCCTAAACTGGGTAAGGAGGACTGGATAAAGATACTCGATGCCTATGCCGATGAGGAGCGTAGAGGTGCCGTGCCAAGATACTGGGAGGATGTGCAGGTGGGGGATAAGGTGGGACCTATGATTAAAGGGCCGCTTACCGTCAGGGACGAAATCGCCTGGCTCATGGGAGCAGGCTCTCCGTTCTTGCGGGCACATAAGCTGGAATTTCAGTTCGAGATGAAGCATCCCAAGGCGCTGGAGTATGTGGATGAGCTAGGGGAGGCCGATGTACCAGAGCTGGTTCATATCTTCGACGAGTATGCCAAAGCCATCGGCATAGAGAAGGCTTATGATTATGGGTGCCAGAGGATGAGCTGGATGTGCAACCTGTTCACAAATTGGATGGGAGATGACGCCTTCTTGTGGAAAATGAGCGGCGACCTGCGTGTATTTAACCAGATGGGCGATATCACCACTTTCGAAGGCAAGGTGATCAAGAAATATATAGAGGGCGGTAAATGTTGTGTGGACATTGAGTCCTGGGCCAAGAACCAGAGAGATGAATGGTCGATGCCACCCCGAATGTCCACGGTGATTTTGCCTTCTATGGAGCATGGGCCGGTGGCCTATCCCCAACCCTCGCCCCAACTGGTGGAAGAAGTGAGGAAAGCCCGACCACTCGACGAAATGATTAAGGAAGGTCTTATCTAAAACTCTCTGGTGTAGTTGGTTACTAACTGGGGAATCGCTATGGCAGCAGATTGGCAAAAAGAGTATAAGCGTAAGTTCATCTCGGCGGAAGAAGCAGCCGGGATGGCGAAATCCGGCGATACCGTGGTATTCACCATGGGACGGGAAGCCTTTGCCATCGGCTTGGCCATAGCCGCGCGCAAAGATGAACTCAAAAATGTTACCATCATTGCCCCCCATCCTGCCTATGACTTTGGTTGGTATGATGAGGGCTGGCAGGACTCCTTCAAGGTCAAGGTGGCTATGCCCACAGCTACCTGCCAGGAGGCACTAGATGCTGGCAGATGCGACCTGATACCATTGCCCATTGCCAGCGGCCTGATCAAAGAACCAGACATTGTCCTTACTGAAGTGTCACCTCCTGATGACAACGGACTTTGCAGCTTCGGCCAATCGCTGTGGAATAAAAAGACGCAGATAAAGGAAGGCAAGATAAAAATCGCCGAGGTAAACAAGAAGCTTATCAGAACCTACGGTGACAATTTTATCCATTTCTCTGAGCTGGACTACTTTGTGGAGCATGTCTCCGCAGGTCAGGGCATGACTGTGGGCAGCTTGGCGGGAAGGGCCAAGCGAGAGCCGCCAGCTTATCTCAAGGACATCGCTGGCTATGTTTCTGAGCTTATCAGGGATGGCGATACCATTCAGATCGGTGTAGGCCGTACCACTGAGCCATTGGTCCTGCTGGGCATGCTTGATGATAAGCACGACATCGGATATCACTCCGAGGCCACTCCACCCGGCATTATCACGCTGGTGAAAAAAGGTATCATCAACGGCCGCCTCAAGACTATCAATACGGGCAAGGTCACGGTGACATCACTGGGCGGAGGCTCCAAGGAGGAAATGATGTGGGCCGCTAACAACCCTTTATTTGAACTTGTGGATGTGGACTACCTGGAGGATGTAAGCGTTATCGCTGCCAACGACAATATGGTGGCTATAAATAATGCACTGTTAATACAGCTTGATGGCACCGTCAGTGCCGAGTCTATCGGTCGGAGACTTATGGCAGCAGCCGGGGGACAGACGGCATTCGTCGTAGGTGCTCTCATGTCCAAAGGCGGAAGGTCAATTACGGTCCTCCCGTCCACCAGCCGGGGCTTTTCCCGTATCGTTCTCCTCTTTGAGCCGGGCACGGTAGTCACCATTCCCCGCAACCTTACTGATTATGTGGTCACCGAATACGGCATAGCTCATCTACGCCAGAAAACGCTGAGGGAGCGGGCACAGGAGCTTATAGCCATTGCCCATCCCGATTTCCGAGCTGGGCTTAAAAAACAAGCCTCCGAGCTATTCTAATCAACAGGCTTTCGGAACCTCGAATCCGTGATATGGCACCCTTCTCCCTTCCCCGTCTATGAGTTGTGCCCAAGAAATCTGGGCAGGGGGTTGTTGGTAGGTTGAAAGCCAATAAGGGCAAAGCTATAATTTGCAGGTTCCAAACAATCATGCTTTCAATCGAAGACATCCTGTACCAGGTTACCAGGCCTGCCCGCTACACCGGTGGGGAGTGGAACAGCATTGTCAAAGACTGGGATAAGACACCGATTCGCGTTGTCCTGGCTTTCCCTGATACTTATGAAGTGGGCATGTCCAACCTGGCTATGGGCAGATATTCGGTAGCTGCCAGGTGCGTGGGACAAGCTCAGGCTTGCCTCGACGCTGCTCTCAGCTATGCTCCCCAGAGAATAATATTCGGACAAAAAGAAAGCGAATTCCAGATGGTAAAGCAGATAGTAGCTGATATGGTCGTGTCTATAGAAACAGCGCGTTTGCTTGTTTACAGGCTGGGGCATCTATTGGACGCCAATGTTGGACGTGTAACCTCTATTGCCTCCATGACAAAACTTTACGCCAGCGAGGTTGCAACCAAGGCAGCACTGGATGCAATCTAGATTCATGGCGGTTACGGTTTCACTGAGGAATTTCCTGTAGGGCGCTATCTACTAGAGGCAAAGGTACTGGAAGTCGGCGAAGGGAATAACCGGTTACACCGAGAAATCATCGCCGATTGGGCATTTGGCGTCCGAGATTATTAAAGAGCACAGAACCTTACACGTACTGCTGGGCTTCAGCTCCACCAGTTGTGGTCACCACCTGCCCTCAGGTGGCACTGAATTCCTGTGCATCAAAGAATTCTCTCCCCTAGCGGGAGAGAGTTAGAGTGAGGGGGAGTTCACCCTCACCTTCTTCCTCTCCCTCGAGGGAGAGGAAATTAGTGGGTGTCCTCTCTCCCCTGGCCCTTCACAAGAAGAACCCAAAGGCGGCTAACCAGCACCAAACCCAACCTGCCAAGCACAACAAGATGACAGCCCGCTAATCAGCTAAACATTCCTCGGTTTTGTTGCACTTAAACTCATTTAGTGACATTGAAAAGAATGCCTAGCCACGACCACACATTGAAGACCGTTCAAATCTCACGATGAGACAACGATACCGAGCCGCTAACTATCGAACCTATGACGCCAGTCGTGAGAGCAAGGCTGGATACCTTTCCATCACCCCGCTAAATCTGTTCGATTTGAAAGTTGTCTTGCCGATGTAATTATCCTACAATTTAACTCGTTGGCGGACATATGAGGAACACGCTTCGCTTGTTGCTGTTAGTCATCGCCTTTGTGCTTATCGGGAACTTTGTCATACTCAGGCTTTACGGTGATACTCTGCAAAGCACACACCTGTTTATTGTCCGTGGCACGGTCT
>VGOO01000056.1 GCA_016875925.1 Chloroflexota bacterium | reverse complement strand
ATCTTTTATTATTCTACCACACTTCTGCGGCAGGATGCAACATCTAGATTCAGGCAACTAGAAAAACTGGACAATGACCTTGCCAAAGACAGGGCTGACGAAGTGCCTCATGAATGGGATGAAACCTGGCCCATACCGCCTGGCCAGCTCTTTGGAATAATCCTTTAGATAGTCGGAAAAGCCCCTTCTCTGAAACTTAAGAAGCTCCTGCGCCTTGCTTGTGTCATACCAATCCAAATAATATGGATGTTTGGTGAACTTACGCTCAGGTGGCAAAGGCAATCCCATGACTCCCAGAATAGCACCCAGCATATCCTTGTATATCATCTGTTGCTTGGGCCCCCCGCTGATAACCAGTATGTTACCCTTCACTTTGTCGAAGTTTTTGACTGCATTGAGTATGGCCACTGCTGTGTCGTGCGGATGGCAATATTCAACCCGATTGTTCAATGGGATGGTGAACATCCGCTTCAGGTCGCTGACGCTAAAAGACAGATACATTGTAGCTGTCAACCGCAGAATTACGAAGTCAATACCCGATTCCTTGATTAGAGCCTCAGCCTGTAGCTTGGTCTCGCCATAGGCTCCCTTGGGACAAGGCAAGCTCTTGTCAGGGCAAAGGGGTTGCTTAGCTAAAGGCGTAGGTCCAAAAGCAGCCACTGAGGACGTAAATATGAAGGGGATACTACTGCTCTTTTCCTTTATCAAATCAACAATATTCTTGGTTCCGCCCACGTTCACTTTGGCAGCCAGTTCAGGTTTTTGATAAGCAACAGGAGGTAGTATGCCAGCCATATGGACAACAGCATCAGCACCATCAAGCGCCTCCCGCACGCTTTCAGGTTGCGTTACATTTCCCCAGCAGGTCTCCACCTTCCCCTTAAGGGCTTTTACGCTCTTCCTGTTCTGCGGGGTATCCAGGTCGAGAATTCGCACCTGCAGACCATCTTTCAAAAGAGTTTTGCAAACCTCTATGCCCAATCGACCAGCCCCACCTGTTATCAGAACACGCATTATTTTTCTCCTTAGATTTCAATCAAGCGTTGTATAAAGTCTTAACTGCCCAGCTTGTCCACTGGGAGCGAAGATTGCCCGGCAAAAGCGGCGTGGTATGGACGCCGCCTTTCATCAGAATCATTTCCTTTGGCTCACAGGCTACTGCATAAACAAAAGCAGATTTATGATAAGGCGTCACACTATCACCTTCGCAGAAAACAAACAGCTTGGAACAGCCATTCAGTTTCCCAACCACTTTAGACATCTTCAACTGCGGCATGGCAGCAGCAAACTTTTCCCAGTCAACCCTAACCCTGAAACCACCCAGATACATCCAGGCTCTACACAGCCAGGCAGCTATACCCTTCAACCACGGGAAGGCACCCTGACGCGGATACTCGATAATAGTCCCCCTGGTTTGCCCCCACCTGCCAAAATTCGCCGGATCCTTATCCACCATCTCCACACTCAATTCAGGAGGGCACGAAAGGGCAACCAGAGCCCGAGGTTTATTGACTTTTTGCGCAGCAAGAATAGCAGACATAGCCCCCAGGCTGTGCCCCACCAGCCCTATTCTTTCTTTATCAACCTCCGGAAATTGCGAAAGCACTTCCCAGGCATCAACCACATCCTCCGGCATCCTGCCATCAACAACTCCCTCACTAGAGCCATGGCCACGAAAATCGAAAACAATCGTGGCCACTCCCTGCCCAGCCATTACCCTGGCGCTAGATTCCATGGCACTATACCCGGCACCAAACCCATGACACAGAACAGCACCAGGAACCGGCTTCCTGGCACTGGCTTCTTTCGGGAGCAACACCTTCCCATTGAGTTTTACGCCGTTGCTGCCGAAGGCAACCGGAATCTCTCTTGTTCCGTCCATCTTAGCTTTGCCTGCGCCAGGTGCATTCTTGAACAGGTCTAGAAGCAACATGATAAACCTTTCTCCTGCACCCAGTTTATTTCAAAACGCTGGCAATGAAATCAGAAAGACGGTTGGTTCTGAAAACAGAAAAGGGCTGACCTCCAGGTCAGCCCTTATGCCGATGCCACGTCATACTAAAGTATGATTGGGATGCAACGCTGCCTAGGCATTGTCTTGCTTTCAAACATACATCGAGGGAACGAATTCAAGAAAAGCCCAATGCACCGAGCACCCCATTGCCCCACAGGAGTGTCAATATTGCAGCTACCGCCAGAAAAGGGCCAAAGGCAATAGCATCCTTGCCACCCTTCCTCTTAAGCAAAAGCAATATCGCAGCCACCAGTCCACCGCTAATTATCGCCAGGAACATAGCCAACAGGACCAGCGGAAAGCCGACAACCAGCCCAATCAAGCCTGCCAATTTCACATCTCCCCAACCCATCCCTTCTTTTCCAGTCAGCAGCGGGTAAATAAGCGCCGGGAGCAACAATAGCCCAAAGCCAACAGCCCCACCGACAGCAGCGCTGCTTAAATCTGGCACAATAGCACTCTCAATCCGTATTTCTGTCATCCAGGGAACAACCCTAACTACAACAGCCAAAACAAAGGCAACAACCATGCCCCCATAGACTATCGCGTTGGGCAAGATGCCATGCTCAATATCTATCACCAGGAGAGACAAGAACAGGCAACAGTACAAAACGGCAAGCGCCAGTTCCCAACCAAGCCCGTAACGCCAGAATAGCACAGCAAATAGCACCCCTGTACCCAGTTCCACAAGAAACAAACGCAGAGGAATGGCCATGTTGCAAGTTCGGCAGCGTCCCTTCAGCCACAGATAACTAAATATGGGAACTAGTTCCCAAGCTGATAGCTCACGACTACATCCCGGGCAATGAGATGGAGGTGAGACAATAGACTTCCCCTGTGGCAACCGGTCAGCCACCACATTGAGAAAACTGCCTACCGCAGAACCTGACAAGAAAAACAACAACATCCAGATGATATTCATTGAAGTAATATCCTCAACTGCGAATATATCCCTGTTGCTCTTCCGGATGACAACAGCAATGTAGATACAGCCCGCAACACCTACCCCCTGCTGCGCATGTAACGGGCAAGCACCGAAAAGAAAAACCAAGCAGACGAGAGCAAACAGGCTCGACTTCCTGAGATAGTAGCCCCAGAAGCTTACGCTGTGGGTGAACGAAAACATTGAACAATAGGGTATTATTCAACACAGCACTATTATAAACCATGTCCACAAACAATGTGCCCTTACATCTTGCCCGCTTCATAGCATATAGCTTCAGGAGTTGATATAATCGAGACCAGGAGCACCAATAAGACAAATCGCACCGACGAGGCACATCAAGGAAACAAAAATGGCAAAATGTTTAAGTCCATACCTTAATAGGGTTAACCGCGTTCACCTGCTCATTATGACCATTCTTCTTCTAGTATGTATCGGCCTGGAATACTTTCTCCACCTGGCCCTGGGAATTACAGTCGCATATGCGCACTTGTTCTATGTCCCGCTCTTTATCGCCGCTTTCTGGTGGGGGTTTTGGGGTGGCCTCTCAGTGGGAATCTTCCTGGCGCTCATGCACCTGACTTCCTACCTTCCCGATATAAGCCAGCTTGTCCTTGCCGAATCGCTTGCCTTCGCGCTGGTTGGCTCTGCCACCGGAATCATCGGCAGCGAGCGAATTCGCGCTGAGCGGAAATTGCGCCAGGCATACGATGAGGAACTAAGACTACGGCTCGACCTTCAGGCCGAAATGGAACGGAGAGTAGAGTTCACCCGTGCCCTGGTGCACGAATTGAAAACTCCACTCACGCCGGTGCTGGCTTCCAGTGAGTTGCTCACCGAGGAGTTACGCCGGGAACCGTTCCTGAGCCTGGCTAGAAATATAAACAGGGGCGCTCTCAACCTGGAAGAAAAGATAGACGAACTTCTGGACCTCGCCAGAGGGGAGATAGGTATGCTCAGGCTGAAGCTCAAGCAGATAGACCCCTTGCCCCTGCTGCGTTCCCTCGCCGATGAGATTTCTTCTCTGGTCTCGAGCCAGGGTCAATCGCTCATCCTGGACCTATCCGAACCGCTGCCTCTGGTCGCCACCGATGAAAACCGACTCCGCCAGATAGTCCTGAACCTCCTCAACAATGCCTGCAAATTCACGCCCGAGGGAGGTGTAATTACCCTCCGAGCCAGAAAGAAGGCCTCACGGCTGGTGATAGAAGTTGAAGACACAGGCCCGGGGATACCGCAGGAAGAACAGCAGCTCATTTTTGAGCCTTACTACCGTGCCAGGAGCGGACAGATTCATTCAGGCGGACTCGGACTGGGATTGCCTCTATGCAAAACGCTGGTGGAGCTCCACGGCGGACAGATGTGGGTCAAGAGCCAGGAGAATAAAGGGAGCACATTCGGCTTATCGCTGCCGCTGCGGGCCAGCCCAACAACCGGCACGAAACATCTGGAAAGACAGCCATGAAAGTATTGATTATCGAAGACGACCCCGAAATCGTAGAATCCATCTCCCTGGCTTTCAGAATACGCTGGCCGGAAGCCGAGGTGCTATCCAGCCGCCTTGGCTCCAAAGGCATTGAACTGGTGAAAAATCAGCCACCAGACGCAGTCATCCTTGACCTGGGGCTTCCAGATATGAGCGGCTTCGAGGTGCTGAGGCAAATCAGGGCGTCCTCCGCCATACCCATCATCATCCTCACCATAAGCAGCGAGGAATCCAATGTCGTGAAAGGCTTGGAGCTTGGCGCTGATGATTATGTAACCAAACCTTTCAGGCAGCTAGAGCTATTAGCCAGGGTAAAATCTATGCTGCGGCACCACGGGACATCAGAAGATGAATCCCCTATGGTCTATGGCGCCTTGCGCTGCAACCCCGCTGAAAGGCAGGTCTCCCTGGGCCAAAAGGAAATAAGCCTCACACGCGCTGAAAGCCGAATCATGCAGCAATTGCTAAGACAACAGGGGCATGTGGCCACCCACTCCAGCCTGGCTGAAGCATTGTGGGGAACCACCTACCCAGGCGCTGCCGACAACATTAAGGTCCACATCAGGAGGCTCCGAGAGAAGCTTGAGGAAGACCCCGGCGAACCACAACTGATACTCACCAAGCCAGGAGTCGGATATTACCTGGCAAAAATAGGTGTGGGTTAACTTACACCCACCAAAACGCCTCTATCCTTGCAAGTTCCATTGCTATCGCCAATCACCCCAGTTTCACCCAATTTCAATTAACTTACACAGAAAACAACCTGCGTGATTCGGTTTCTTCGCTCGTTGGTGCGCCGCAGGCGTGGATAATTGTAACCTTTTTGTTACCTTTTTTGGTACTTTTGGGTCTTCCCACAAACCGATGCCACTGTTACAATCAAATCATTGAAAGCACGGCTGCCTTGGTCGAGGGCAAACAAAAGACCGTGATTTGATTACAAAAAGGAGGAGAAACAATGAGCAAAATAGCAAGAAGATTTCGCAGGGCGCTTCGCGGCGACGCCAAGGGTTTCACCCTTATCGAGCTGCTGGTGGTCATCGGCATCCTGGCCGTCATCGGCGGCATCGTCATTATGAACATTGGCCGGTTCATCGGCCGCGGCTGCGAGGAATCAGCCAGGATAGAGCTGCACAATATCCAGACCGGAGCAGTCGCCTTTATGGCAGAAAATAACGGTACTGTCCCCACCATTCAAGAGGTTTGCACCGATTACCTGGTTGGTTCGCCACCAGAAGGTGATTTACAAGGTACCTATTCCATAGATGCCAACGGCGAAGTCACCCAGGAAACTACCGGCTGCGAATAGCCACCAACTGAATGGCAAATCAAGAACTCTGAACAGTGGCAGAGTGGAACTCTGCCGCTGTTCCCTTTTTATGAAGCCATCCTTATGAATCTCCACCCCGTCCTTTGTAGGGGCGGGTTTTCAAACCCGCCCGTCCTTCACCGGCCCTTCAACAGAAGGGCACGTCGCTTCCGGCGCACCTGAAGGTACGCCCCTACATGCTATTTGGGACAGAAAAATCGCAATGGCAGATTGCGTAGGGATGAGTTTTCAACCTCCTGTCCCCTTTGTAGGGGCGGGTTTTCAAACCCGCCCGCCCTGCGGTGGAAGGACCCTTCTATCCTGCGGGCGCACCTGAAGGTACGCCCCCTACATGCTATTTGGGACAGAAAAATCGCAATGGCAGATTGCGTAGGGATGAGTTTTCAACCTCCTGTCCCCTTTGTAGGGGCGGGTTTTCAAACCCGCCCGCCCTTCAACGGAAGGGCCCCGTCTATCCCACGGGCGCACCTGAAGGTACGCCCCTACATGTTGCGTTATTGCGAGGAATCCCGATGCAATCGGGATGACGAAGCAATCCCGTCCCTACCTGCCATCTGGAGCTTGTGACTCGGAATTCCAGCCAAACCCGGCTGTTACCCTGCTTTGTTCTGCCCTCTGCTGGCTAACTTCGCCACTTCCTCGGCGTCCTGGCAGAAAGCCAGAACGCTCTCCCAGGTTATCACTTGCCGGCGATGAAGCTCTATCAGGGCATCATCAAGAGTCCGCATGCCCGAACTAGCATGTGTGCGGATTGTGTTGGGCAGCAGGTGCGCCTTCCCCTCCCTTATCAGGTTCTTAACCGCTGCATTCGCCAGCATCACTTCTACCGCCACCACGCGTCCACCCCCAATCTTGGGCACCAGAGCCTGGCACAACACGCCAATTAACACCGATGCCAGCCGCGCCTGAGCCATAGGTCGCTCATGCGGCGGGAAAAGGTCAACTATCCTCTCCACAGACTGCGCAGCGCTGGGAGCATGGCCCGTTGACAGTATCAGATGCCCTGTCTCAGCCACAGTCAGCACCGCAGCAGCAGTCTCCAGGTCTCTCATCTCGCCCACCAGTATCACGTCAGGGTCCTGCCTTAGCACATGCTTCAAGGCATTGGCGAAAGACCAGGTATCCGAAGCCAGTTCACGTTGCGATACAGCACACTCGACATTGGGATGAACATACTCCACCGGGTCCTCGATAGTCACCAGATACCGGCGCTCGGTATGGTTCAAATGCCGAATCATTGCAGCTATGGTGGTGCTCTTCCCTGAGCCTGTCGGCCCGGTAACCACAATCAAACCCCTGGGGCGCGTAATCAGGTCTTTGCACAACTGGGGCAAGCCCAATTCATCTATGGTTGGAATTCTCGGCGGCAGCAGTCGCAAAGCCAAACTTACTTCCCCCCTTTGCAGGCAAGCATTGCACCTGATGCGTCTGTCGTCGGCCAGGGAAAAGGCAAAGTCCAGCTCCAGCTCGCGCTGGAATATCTCCCTCTGCTGCTCTGTGGTCACCTGGGCAAACATGTCGTTCAAATCATCTCCGCTGACCGCGGTGTCGCCAAATGGGTGCAACGCACCGTCAATACGAAACAGCGGCGGGCTGAAAGCTATCAGATGTAAATCTGACGCCCTCTTTTCTACAGCCTGGCGCAGTAACGCATGAATATCCATGTCTAACCGCTTCTCACACGCTGAATCCCATTACACTCACAGCCGATGTCATCGCCTAGTTCAATAATATAGTAAAGCTCCACTCGTTAAACTTCACCTCGGTAAGCTGTTGAACAACCACTCGGGAGAATTTGCCGCTATCCCGAAGAGCGCCGGCATAGTTTAGAACCAGCGCCTTATCCGGAGCCGAGCCACCGACAGATAACCCTGTCGTCCCATAGATAATAGACGTCACTTTCACATTGCCTGGCTTCAAGCTGGTAGCTTTAGCCAGCTTCTCAGTGACACTTTTCCGCTGAGCCTGGGCGCTTTCCACTGGCTGCTTCAACACAGCCAGTTGCGCATTCGTCGCATCTAGCTTGGTCTTCAGCTTTGCCAGCGATGCTGCAGTGCCAGTAGCAACCTCAACCTGGCGTTGCAGGTTATCCAGTTGGGACTGCAAAGACCGGGTCTCTGAGAATACCCTGGCGGCTGACACGCCTGCCGGAATAAGCGAGCCAATAGCAATCAGCACCAGCGCCCAGGAAACTATCTCCATAATAGGCAGCGGCTTGGGTCGGTACATCTCGGGCACAACATTAATGTCCACCCTGGACTGCAACCTGCCAACCCTGACCTGTTTCAGCGCCAACCCCATGTTCACCGCATAGTCACCTGCATCAACTCCTTCCGGCAAAAGGAACAACTGGGGAAACGGCCTTACAGGATGCGCAGCCAGGGCTCTGAATGCCATCTGCTTGGCTTCGCCCGCCACAAAAATCGGTAAACCTGTTGCTTTCGGAAATCCCCCTCTGCTTTCGTTCAAAAAAGCGAGGGTCCTATCGAGCTCCTCAACCAATGCTACTTCAGCATCTGATACAGGCATGACAGGAGGAGGAGTAGCCAGGCTGCGCAGCAGCTTTGGGATTCCATCGAGCACAACTACTATATCAAAGCTGGCCGGCTGCGCATTTATCACTATTGCGTTGGCTTCTTCAGCGGCTCTGGCCAGCGCCAGCGGCGCCACATCCATAAGATGGGATTCAAGGCCAGCCTGGCTCAATGTCTCGGTGATTGCATCAACACTGGCGCGAGGCAAAGCCACCAGGCATATCATTGTTTCAGTTCCCGAAACATCAATTGCCTGCCATGAAGTATAGACCTCGCTCTCTGGCACAGGCAAAATCCTGGCAGCCTCTCTTCTGACCGCCTCGTCCTGCATATCCCGCGGCAACCGAGGAAGATTGAATGTCCGGTAGATTGAATGCATCCCGCTGACACCAACTATAACCTGCCTCTCTGCCACCCCGTGATACTCCATAATCTCCCTGAGCCGCTGACTCACCACTGCCGGATTAGCGATAACACCTTCATTGACCAGCCCTGGCTCCAACGGCAAACTGGCTGCCACTTGCACCTGCCTGCCGCGCAGGACTACCATGTTGATTCGGCTATCAGTGATTTCCAGCGTAATCATCGCACCATTTCACTTCCCGCCATAGCAGAGTACCTCGACTGTAACACTGGCAGTGTCTTCTTCGTGTTCTTTAGCCGCCACAGTGATGTTGACCGCGCTTATCTGAGACGTGGGCAGTTCATCACCAAGCGCTAGGAGGAAGTTCTGGAACTTTGAAACCTGGCCCTTCAATGACAATTGAAAGGTAAACACGTCGTATGTCACCTGCTTGCCGCCGATGGCAATTGGCTTTTGAGACATTGTCATCGCCGTCCTGGTCACACCTATGTCGTTTGCCTTGGCAAGCTTCAGCAACCGGTCCAGAATTTCAGGCGCCTGGTCAGAAACAGGAAAAACAGCTCTAGCCACTTCCGTCTCAGCTTCCGCCTGCTTTATCTGCGCCTCAAGCTTCGCCTGCGAATCGGCTTGCGTCCCGGTGCTCAGCCCGCGCTGCAAGGTGACGATGTTCTTCCTCAATTCCGCCTGTCGCGACGCCTGCTGATTGCCAACGAAAATGAGAGACACAAACACTATGAGGAAGACGCCCACTATCAGGGCAATCCTGCTGGCACGCCCCATCTTGGGCAGTTGCTCCGCAATCGACTTCTTCTGTTTCTTCTTTTTTGGCTCAGGTTGCATCATTCTTGACAAACGCTATCTTGCTTTCGAAGTAGTTTAGCACTTTTCAATTGCCAAAGCTAGAGGGGAGCAACGAGCAACTAGCGACAAGCCGTGACTGACTGCCAACCAGGCACCACTGAGAAATAGCGGCATTATTTGATAGTGTAGGTGCGGACTACCATGTCGCTAGAGCCACCACCAACACTGCCGCTGCCAGGGAAATTAAGCCCACCCTCCCCAACCGGCGCCTGAGTCCAGGTTAAAGACGTATTGGGATACATCTCAACCTCGGCATCACCGGCTATAGAACCATAAAATGTCCCACCCGGTTTTATGTCAGAAGAGCATTCAATGGACATAACAAATATAAAGGGGCGGCCATAGCCAGCAAAAAGATACTGCTTATTCAGTTCGTCGGTGAAACCGGCCCCCGCATATTCGGGAAAGGTAAATGATGAGTATGTGGCAGACTTGGTTTTACTGGGCCCGCTGGTATTATAACGAATGATAGCGCTGTCTGAGTTTGCCGCCAGCCAGTAATCGGTACCGGCAGTGAGATTTGTCTCAGGAAAAGGAACGTTGTTCCAACCTGAATCTACACTGATGCTGTCATTAACAGCGCCAAGCATAGCATCAGGAAAGCCAACATTATCAGCATACAGGGCAACCTTTACCTTGCCTTTGCCCGAGCAGTTTATCCTGAAGGTGTCTATCTTGCCATCCTTATCAGCAGTGAACCTAGACAAAAGAAAGGTATCCTTGGCGGCCTGACCGCTGGCAGCATCGCAATTAAGGCCGATACGTTTTTCTCCAGTGCCGGTAAGTTGAGGCTGAAAGACAACATTACCCACGGCAATTACACAACCAGTGCCCCATAGTTTAGCTT
>VGOO01000055.1 GCA_016875925.1 Chloroflexota bacterium | reverse complement strand
AATGCCTAGAGGATACGTATTGAACACCTCTTCCAAGAACGGTACCTCAATAATAGCCAACAGCAGCAGGGCTTCCCATAATATGGCGAGATTAAGCCACTTATTCTTAAATATGCCAATTTTGAAAATAGACTCCCTATCGGAGCGGAAATTATAGGCTTTGAAAAATTGGATGAGAACTAGAGTAAGGAAGCAAAGGCTTTGTGCTTCTATCATGCTCTTATCTACGTCCAATGCCCATTTGAATATCGCTAAATTTAGTATAGCCGACCATATACCACCTACAGCCATCAATACTAAGACTGGCTTCGTGAAAATGCTTTCACCACGAGGACGTGGCTTTTGCCTCATCAGGTCGGGGGCAGGTGGGTCTACGGATAGAGCAAGAGCGGGCAAGCCATCTGTAGCCAGATTCACATATAGAATCTGAACGGCAATGAGAGGTATAGCCCCGTAAGGGAGGCCGATTAGCGGACCAAAAAGGATTGCACCGGACATCAGTAAAATCTCCCCCATGTTTGAAGACAACAGATACATGAGGTATTTCTTGATGTTGCCAAAAATCCCCCTCCCCTCTTCGACTGCAGCTACAATGGAAGCAAAATTGTCATCGGTCAGTATCATATCGGCTGCTTCTTTGGTCACGTCGGTACCGTTGATGCCCATGGCCACCCCGATATCTGCTTTCTTAAGAGCTGGCGCATCGTTCACGCCATCGCCGGTCATAGCCACCACATGTCCCTTTTTCGCTAGTGCTTCAACAACCCTGAGTTTGTGCGCAGGAGAGACCCTGGCATAGACCTCTATTTTCTCTACCAGTGCTTCAAACTCCTCGTCGTTCGTATCATCTAATTCCGCACCGGTGAGAGCTATGCCATCTTTGAGTAGGCCCAGTTCCTTGGCAATAGCTACTGCTGTCAGCTTGTGGTCACCGGTTATCATCACCGATTTTATGCCGGCCTCATCGCAAATCTTGACAGCACCCTTGACTTCCTCTCTGGGCGGGTCGATCATACCAACCAATCCCAGGAAAACCATGTCACTTTCTTGTGCGCCGACACTGGTCAGATTACCAGACATCTTCTTATATGACATAGCCAGAACGCGCAGAGCATTACCTGCCATATCTTGTGCTAGCGATACGATTCGCCGCCTTTCATCATGGTTTAACCCTACTTCGCTACCATTGCGATAAAGGCACGAGCATGACTCCAAAATCACCTCTGGGGCTCCTTTAGAATAGGCAAACTTCCCCTCTGGAGTATGGTGTATAGTGGTCATTTTCTTTGTTTCAGAGGAAAAGGGTATTTCGTCAACGCGCGGACAATATTTAACAACTTCATCCTGCCATAACCCGGCTTTTGCGGCCGCAACTACAAGCGCCCCCTCCGTAGGGTCACCCTTGATTTGCCAAACACCACTAACAGACTCAAGCGAGGTATCATTACAAGAGGTGCTCATCCGTAGCAGCATTTCCAGCGCAGTGTCCTTTCCGTGCTCAATCACAATATTATTTACAGAGAACTCTCCTTTAGGCTCGTAGCCAACGCCGCTGACATCTATAAGCCGACCATCCACATATATTTGTCTTACCGTCATCTGATCCTGTGTCAACGTACCAGTCTTGTCGGAGCAAATATAAGTGGTGCAACCAAGGGTTTCGACTGCCGGCAGTTTCCTAATCAAGGCATGGCGTTTTACCATTCTCTGTACACCAAGGGCTAAAGATATGGTCACCACAGCCGGCAGGGCTTCGGGCACGGCTGCTACCGCCAAGCTGACACCCCAGATCAGCATCTCCAGGATTTCGTGCCCTCTCAAAACGCCCAGCACGGCTAATGCAAAGCATAGTACCAAGGCCACAATGGCAATCCACCTCCCCATGCGGTCGAGGCTGATTTGCAGAGGAGTCTGCTCTGCTTCCACCTCTTGCAACATGGTGGCAATTTTGCCGAACTCTGTGTCCATCCCTATCGCTGTGACTACAGCTTTGCCTCGGCCATAAACAGCAGCGGTACCCATGAACACCATGTTCCTTCTGTCCCCAATGCTTATGTCCCCTTCCAAAGTTCGGTCTAACTTTTCCACAGGAACCGATTCACCGGTCAAAGGAGCCTCGTCTATCTTCAAGTTGACTGCTTCAACGATGCGAGCATCTGCCGGTATCCTGTCTCCTGTTTTGAGTAATATTATGTCACCAGGTACCAGCTCGCGAGCTACGATTTCAATTTCGCGGCCGTCTCTTAGAACGGATGCTGTCGGGGCGGCCATCTTCTTCAAGGCTTCCATCGCCCGTTCTGCTCTATACTCTTGGATGAAGCCCAATCCTGCAGCAAAAAGGATAATGACAAAGATGACTATTGCATCGGCTACCTCCCCCAAGACAGCAGAAAGTACTACAGCTATGAGGAGTATGATAATCAGGAAGCTTTTGAACTGTCCCAGCAATATTTGCCAGGGGGAGGCCTTCTCTTCCTCGACCAGTTCGTTTGGACCGTATTGAGCCAGCCGCCTGTTAGCTTCATCCTGACTCAATCCCCGGGGATTGGAATCGAGCTTAGCCAAAGTTTCAGGCACACTAAGGTCATAATAATTGCGAGGTTCCAACTGAATTATCCTTTCCGAAATTGTTGGTTAGAGTAGTAGTGTTAGTATCGCACCACCAGCCACTACAGAAGCGATCTGCCCTGCAGTATTGGCTCCAGCGGCATGCATCAGTAAATGGTTTTGTGGGTCAGCTTCGAGACCGACCTTTTGTACTACCCTGGCCGACATAGGAAAAGCTGATATCCCAGCAGCACCAATCAATGGGTTTACCTTTTTGCCAGAGAGGTAACAAATAATTTTACCGAAAATTACTCCAGCTCCCGTGTCCAGAGCAAAGGCTACGATACCCATAACAAAGACGATAATAGTTTGCGGCTTCAGAAATTCAGTGGCAAGCATCATACCGCCGACTGTAAGACCAAGAAGGATAGTTACAATGTTCACCAGCGCGTTTTCGGCAGCGGCCGATAGACCCGGTACTACACCACTTTCCTTGAGCAAGTTACCTAGCATCAGGCAACCAATAAGCGCAGTGGCCTTAGGAGCAATCAGCCCCACAACAATGATGACAACTACGGGAAAAAGAATTTTCATCTTTTGAGATACTTCCTTCTCAACGATGGGCATTCTGATTTGTCGCTCTTCCTTTGTAGTCAGCAATTTCATAATCGGCGGCTGAATGATAGGCACCAAAGCCATGTAAGAATAGGCAGCAACAGCGATTGGAGACAAAAGCTCCGGAGCCAATATACTTGAAACATATATGGATGTTGGCCCATCAGCGGAGCCGATTACTCCAACCGAAGCAGCCTGAGCTAGATTCAATGGTAAGAGGCGAAGCCAACCATCGCCGACCATGTAAGCCAATAAAAAGGTGCCAAAAATGCCAAACTGCGCCGCAGCTCCCAGCAATACCGTATACGGTCTTGCCAAGAGAGAACCAAAGTCAATCATCGACCCCACACCGATAAACACCAGCAGCGGGAACAGCTCAGTTTCTATTCCAGCCTGCCTCAATACGCCAAACAAGCCGCCTGCTTCAGTCAGACCACTAAGTGGTATGTTGGTCAGAAGTATGCCAATGCCTATTGGCAACAATAATACAGGTTCAACATTTCTGGCAATCCCTAGATAGAGCAAGAGCCCACCGATGATGAGCATCACCAGACCTTGCCAGGTAAGGTTAAGAAATCCTATAAGTTCGTGTGAAACCATGAGTATTTGGAGTACACTTACTTTTTGGGGTGCTTACTCCCCTTTTCTCCGAAAAGCTTGTTCAATCCAATCATAACAAGAAGCACCGCGCCCAGTGCGGCAAAGACGATAAGCATCCCGACAATTGTGATATAAAGCGCTTGGAGCAACCGGTCACCTCTAAAGTCCTCAATTATAGACAAATAACCACTACTTTCGCAACGGAAATTTTCCCAAGACCTCCAGGGGCCTCAATACTTATTTCTTACCTGTTTATGGTTGCCATCATACAAGCGTCAACTTTCATCGCCAAATTTGGGGTGTTATAATTTAGAACTGCCGGAGAGGTGTCCGAGTGGTTGATGGTGCCGCTCTCGAAAAGCGGTAGGCGATAAGCCTCGTGGGTTCGAATCCCACCCTCTCCGCCAATCAACCGGAGAGGTGCTGGAGTGGTCTAACAGGCGCGCCTGGAGAGCGCGTGTCGCCTTTGGCGACCGTGGGTTCGAATCCCACCCTCTCCGCCATTGCATTCTTATCTTTGCATTGTTTTCTAGACCATCCTTGCGGGTTAAACACTGATGAGGCTGTTTAAACACAAGATTCCCAAGATTGGTATAGCATTGGGATCTGGCGCGGCACGCGGTTTAGCTCACATCGGTGTTTTGAAAGCACTTAGGGAAGCTAAAATACCCGTTCACATGGTTGCAGGCACAAGCATGGTAGCTATGATAGGGGCCTGCTTTGCCAATAGTGGGGATATCAGCGCTGTGGAGGAAACAGCCCTTAAAACAGGATGGAAAGAAATAGCCCGTTTAGTTGACCCTAAACTCAGCACTATAAGAAAGGGGCTAATATACGGTGAAAGGATTGGGAAGCTGCTGCGCTCTTTAGTCGGCGATGCGAGATTTGAAGATCTCAAGATGCCTTTCGCTTGTGTTGCTACCGATATAAACACCGGCCAGCAAGTTGTCATCACGAATGGCGTGGTAGCTGAGGCAGTGCGAGCCAGCATATCCATCCCCGGTATATTTGTACCCACCACAATCGGAGATAGATGTTTAGTAGATGGTGGTTTGACAAATCCAATACCCACAGAAGCGGTCAAGGATATGGGTGCAGAATTCGTCATTGCGGTAAATGTCCTGATTGACCCCCAAAGAAGCAAAAGGGCTGCTCCCTCTCGTGAGGTCGATAGCCCAGTTCCGATACCTAATATTTTCAATACGTTAATACAGTCGCTATACATCATGGAATACGAGATAATGAAACCCAGGATTCTGGATGCCGACGTCACTATAAGTCCCCAAGTCAGCAATATAGAAGCCTTTGATTTTCATAAGAGCGAGGAGGCTATACTTGCGGGGTACAAGGCAGCTAAGGATGCTCTGCCGAGGTTACAGCATCTCTTAGGCAAGCTATAATCAGCGACATCTAGTTGCTCCATAGTCCTTTTTCTGCCACCGGCTTTCCTTTCTTGTGATTGTTGACCTACTGATGCTATGTTAAAATGTTTCGACTACGATGGAAAAATCAGATGAATTGAAGTATTGGGTCGGCTTTTCACGAATCCCAGGTATTGGCCGAATTAAAACGTCACAACTGCTTGCGTATTTTGGCACACTGGAAAACGCATGGAAAGCGCCACCTGCTGAATTGAAAAGGGCCGGGTTGGACTCGAGGTCGGCAGAGATCATCGCAAACTTAAGGCCCAGGATATCGCCGAATGCTGAAATCGACAACTTAAGGCACTACAAGGTAAAGGCGATTACGTGTGAAGCTGCCGATTATCCTCAGCGACTGAAAGAAACCTATGACTACCCAACTGTGCTTTATGTCAGAGGAAGTCTTCTGCCTGAAAATGAATGTAGCCTGGCTGTGGTAGGTACTCGCCGCCCCACAGCCTATGGCCGACAGGTGACTGAGGAGGTTGTCAGTGACTTAGCGCGTAGTGGTATCACCATCGTCAGCGGCTTGGCAAAAGGAATAGACTCTATCGCCCATCGGGTGACGCTGGAAGTTAATGGCAAAACCATTGCTGTCTTTGGTTGCGGGTTAGACATAGTATATCCCGCTGAGAATGCTAAGCTAGCCCGTGAAATCATGGAGCAAGGGGCACTGGTGAGCGAGTATCCGCTAGGTGTTAAACCCAAAGCAGATAACTTCCCCAGACGAAACCGCATCATGAGCGGAATGAGCCTGGGAGTTCTAGTGATTGAAGCAGGAGAAAGCAGCGGTGCCTTAATCACAGCTAGCCAAGCCCTGGAACAAAACCGAGATGTTTTCGCAGTGCCGGGTAGCATACTCTCTCCAGCAAGCAAAGGAACAAATCGTCTGATTCAGGAAGGGGCAAAACTGGTGCGCAGTCATGTCGATATTCTTGAAGAACTCAACCTCAACATTGTGGCTCAACAGCTAGAGATGAAGGTGATTCTCCCCAGCAACGAGACCGAGTCGCTGCTTTTGAAACAATTAGGAACTGAGCCAATACATATTGACGAGGTGTGCCGCAACTGCGGCTTGACTGCAGCGTCGGTTAGTAGCGCATTGTCTTTAATGGAACTGAAGGGAATGGTGAAACAGGTTGGCGCATTGAATTATGTGTTAGCTCGCGAAACAAGGTAGAATACCGAGTCTGTTAGGCTGACATGACAAGAGAATTAGTTATAGTAGAATCGCCTGCCAAAGCAAGAACAATAAGCAAAATCCTTGGTGCTGGATATAGCGTCAAGGCTTCTCTGGGCCATGTACGTGACTTGCCGCAAAAAAGCCTTGGTATAAGCATAGAAGATAACTTCACCCCAAAATATGTGGTCATACCGAGTAGACGCAAGACTGTTAACGAACTTAAAGAATTGACTTCCAATGCCAAGGCTGTCTATTTGGCTACCGACCCTGATCGCGAAGGTGAAGCCATCGCCTGGCATTTAATCGAAGCAACTAGAATGGATAAGAGCAAAGCTCCAGTGCACCGCGTGTCTTTTCACGAAATAACCAAAGAAGCTGTAAGCGAAGCTTTCCGCAAGACCCGCGCCATCGATATGCGTCTTGTTGATGCTCAGCAAGCACGACGTCTCCTGGATAGGCTGGTAGGATATAAGTTAAGTCCTTTGCTATGGCGCAAGGTACAGAGAGGGCTTTCTGCCGGAAGGGTCCAATCAGCAGCCGTCCGTTTGGTGGTTGACAGAGAACGAGAGATCAATAGCTTTGTGGTACTTGAATATTGGACTATCGATGCTGAGTTAGCCAAGAGGTCGTCAGCCGAGCAGGAGAGATTCCATGCCACCCTAGCTGGCCTAGCAGACGGCGACAGACTACAGATATCCAGTGAAAATGAAGCCAAGGCTCTCGAAGATGAATTGCGCGGGTGCAGTTACAGTGTCAATTCGGTTACGCGTAGCGATGTTTCGCGCCAACCATCTCCGCCCTTTATAACCAGTACACTTCAGCAAGAGGCCGCACGAAAACTACGATTCAGTCCCAAGCGTACTATGATGATTGCGCAGCAGCTCTACGAGGGAATCTCTATCGGTGCGGAGGGCCCGGTTGGCCTCATAACCTACATGCGCACCGATTCTACCCATGTAGCAAGCGGTGCCATTGCTGAGACGCGTCAACTCATTAGCGCAAAATATGGCAAAGAGTATCTCCCGCCACACGCTCGTGTTTTCCGCAAAAAGGGGCGATTTGCACAAGAGGCTCACGAGGCTATCAGGCCAACCAATGTGCACCGCGAGCCGAATCAGCTAAAATCGTTTTTGACCTCTGAGCAACTGAAGCTTTATGAGATCATCTGGAAGCGAATGGTTGCTAGCCAGATGACACCTGCTGTATTTGATACCGTAAATGCAGATATCCACGCAATGCAGCCTGAATCCCAAACAATCTATCTTCTAAAAGCCACCAGCGCAATTTGCAAATCCCCGGGTTTCATGGTTCTTTATATAGAAGGAAAAGACGAGAATGATGATGTCCAATCCTCGGTCACATCCATACCCATGCTCGTGCCTGGAGATGATTTAGACCTGCTGAGTCTTTTCAGTGAACAGCATTTCACACAACCTCCCCCGCGTTATACTGAGGCTACACTGATCAAGGCACTGGAGCAAAAGGGCATCGGCCGACCGAGTACCTACGCTACTATAATATCCACCATTCAGGAAAGAGGTTATGTGCGTAAGGAAAGGGGCAGATTCATCCCTGAGGAGGTCGGTATGATTGTAAACGACCTCCTGGCCGAGAACTTTCCCCAAATTGTTGACCTGCGCTTCACTGCTGAAATGGAAAGGGAACTTGACGAGATTGCACAAGGTAGCAAAACCTGGGTGTCAGTGCTACAAGATTTCTACACACCATTCGACTCATTATTGCATAATGCTTCGCAATTGATAACAAAAAGAGATTTAACGAAGTTAAGTGACGAGTTCTGTCCCCTGTGTAGCCAACCCATGGTCATCAAAGTAGGTAGATTTGGTAAGTTCCTTGCATGTAGCGGTTATCCTGAATGCAAGAAAACAATGCCTTTGATAGTCAGAACTGGCGTTTCCTGTCCCCAGTGCCAGGAAGGTGAGCTAATAGAGCGGATAGGCAGGAAGAAGCGCCGCTTTTATGGCTGCAGTCGCTACCCTGCTTGCGATTTCAGTAGCAGCCGCAAGCCTCTTCCTCAACCCTGCCCCCAGTGTAGTAAGCTCCTTGTAGAATCACGAGGCGAATGGGCGGTGTGCATTGCCTGCAAACACAAGGTGAGAATTGACTCGGTGGAAAAAGTGGAGGCAGCAGTATGAGAATATTAGTCGCAAACGGACCGAATCTCAATATGCTTGGGAAGAGAGACAAAGCCATTTACGGAGACAAAACACTCCCTGAAATAGAAGCAATAATGAAAAAATTCGCTAGACGATTGGGAGCCGAGGTCACTACTTTCCAGTCGAATAGCGAAGGAGAACTGATCAACTTCATACAGTCAAACATCGCTGGAATGGACGGCTTAATCATAAACCCAGGCGCATTGAGCCATTATGGCCTAGCATTGCGCGACGCATTAGCAGACATCGTGGTGCCAATCATTGAAGTACATCTATCTAATATTTATGCGCGTGAAGATTGGCGAGCCAAGTCAGTGATTGCCCCAATTGTCAAGGGGCAAATCACAGGATTGGGATGGCGAGGCTATCTTGCGGCACTACAACTGCTTATCAGCGAACTCAATGGGGAGAGCTGGGAGTGAATCGACTCCAGAAGTTGCGTCAGCATCTGGCGGCACGAAGACTGGATGCTTTTCTTGTGTCTCAGGCACAGAATAGGCGCTATTTGTCAGGGTTCACAGGTTCCGAAGGATGGTTGCTGATTTCAGAGACGACATCGGCTATAGCTGTTGACTTCCGTTATGTGGAACAGGCAGTGACCGAGTCACCAGATTTCGAAGTTCTCCAAATCAAGGGCGACATATCGCGTTGGCTTCCGGATTTGACGGCAGACTTCGGCATTAGGAAATTGGGGTTTGAAGCCACTGAAATCACCGTTGCCATTTATCAACAACTTTGCATCGCGATAAGCCAAGGGCAACATAAACTGCAACTCATCCCGACTACCGGCATTGTAGAATCCCTCAGAGCTATAAAAGAATCGGCAGAGATAAAATCAATCACGGAAGCGGCAGCCCTAGCAGATGCTACGCTGGACTACGCGCGAACGATAGTTCAACCTGGCATGAGTGAGAAGCAAATCGCGTGGAAACTGGAAGGGTTTGTGCGCGAAAAGGGCAGCGAGAATGTTCCATTCGACTTTATCGTAGCTTCAGGGCCAAACGCAGCGATGCCACATGCTAGACCCACCGAACGTATTATCAGCAAAGGTGAGCCTATCGTCCTGGATATAGGGGCCAAGGTTGAAGGTTATTGCAGTGACCTGAGTCGAACTCTATGTGTAGGTAACGGAGACAAGGCTTTCTCTAAGATTTATAATATTGTTCTGGGTTCGCAATTAGCGGCCTTAGCAACGATTGAACCCGGCCTAAGTGGTGAGCAAGCTGATAGGCTCGGTCGGAGTATTATTGAACAAGCAAACTACGGTGAAGCTTTTGGCCATGGGATGGGACATGGCATAGGCCTGGCGACACATGAATCACCGCGGCTTGGTCCCGGTTCGTCAGACATACTGGCTGAAGGAATGGTTTTCAGCGTGGAACCCGGAGTTTACATCCCTGGCTGGGGGGGCATAAGAATTGAAGACACTGTAGTGGTGGAGAATGGTAAAATTAGGAGCCTTACGCAGACTGACAAGACATCAAATATTGTTTAGCAAGGGGGTGACCATCTTGTGATCGATGCGGGAGAGTTAAGAAAGGGTATCACCATAGAATTGGATGGGCAACCATATCAAGTCCTCGATTACCAGCACATAAAAATGGCTAGAGGCTCGGCTCAGGTTAGATTAAAGCTCCGTGACGTCCGAGCTGGTCACACAACTGAGCGTGTTTTCCAAGCCAGCCAGAAGTTCGCCAAGGCTTTCCTGGACCGCCGCCAAGTCCAATATTTGTATCACGATGGCAGTCTATACCATTTCATGGACAATGAAACGTTCGAACAGACCGCTGTTGACAAGGCATTGCTTGGCGATGCTCTTAACTACCTAAAAGACGGTGCGAATCTCCAATTATTGACTTTCAAAGGACAAACAATAGGCATAGAATTACCTGTTTCCGTGGAGTTGAAAGTGG
>VGOO01000054.1 GCA_016875925.1 Chloroflexota bacterium | reverse complement strand
TACCTCCAGAACCTGTCCTGGTTTCAGCTCCTTGAGCTTCTTGGCAGTATTGACAATGGGCACCGGGCAATAAGTTCCCACACAATCTAGCGTCTCATCTGCTTTCATGACGATTACCTCCTCATTGTTGCAAAGGCTCGCCGCACCTGGGGCAGGTCTTGGCATCCTTGTCTGTTACCGCTGTCAGGCACATGGTACAGCGGACGATAATCATCTTGCAGGCAGAACAGAAAGGCGCACCGACCAGTATCAGTTCCTCCTCGCAATAAGGGCAGCGGCATTCCACCTCTTTCTTAGCAGGCTTTTTCTTCATGTTCTTCTTCTTCATCTTCGTCTCCTTTCATATCCAGACCTTTAATTTGTATTCCCTTCTTGGCGGCGTAGTTGCGTATAGCCTTGCGTAGAGCCTGTGCCCCCAGGTTGGAACAATGATATTTCTGCTTGGGCAACCCCTCCAGCTCCTTGGCAACCAGCGCCGGCGTGATAGCTGCAGCATCCTCCAGCGTCTTTCCCATGGCCATCTCGCTGACTATGCTGGATACGGCAATAGCTGCGCCGCAGCCAAAGGTACGGAACTTCACGTCTTCCAGCCGATTGTCCTTAACTTTGATATAGAACGTCATCATATCCCCACACACCGGATTACCCACCTCACCCACCCCATCCGCATTCTCTATCTCTCCCACATTGCGGGGATTCATGAAATGGTCCATCACCTTTTCGCTGTATATCGGCATATTTACCCCCTTCCTTCTTTGACAAACTTGGCGTAGAGCGGAGACATCTGCCGCAGTCGGTCAACTATGGGTGGCAGTTTTTCCAGTACATAATCGATGTCCTCCTGACTAGTGTCCAGCCCCAGGCCAAACACCAATGAGCCCTGGGCTATCTCGTGCGGCAGACCCATAGCAATGAGCACGTGGGAAGCCTTTAGCGCCCGCGAGGTGCAAGCCGACCCGCTGGAAACGGCAATCCCCTGACTGCTGAGCAACATCAGCATGGCTTCGCCTTCGATAAACTCGATACAGAAGCTGGCGTGATGCGGCAGCCTTTGAACCGGATGGCCGGTAAGGATGGCATGGCTCACCTTGTCCAGCAAGCCGTCTATTAGCTTGTCCCTCAGCTTGGTGAGTTGCTCCGCTCTTGAAGCCATATCTCCGGCCGCCAGCTCTGCAGCCTTGCCCAACCCCACGATGGCCGGCACGTCCTCAGTGCCCGGTCGGCGTCCACCCTCCTGCACGCCGCCATCCATCAGCGGGATGAGACGCAGCCCCTTGCGTACCCACAATGCACCTGACCCCTTTGGTCCATAGAACTGGCTTCCCGCCAGGCTCAGCGCATCCACTCCCAGCGCTTTCACTTCAACTGGTATGTTGCCCGTGCTAGCCACCGCATCGGTGTGAAATAAGACTCCGGCTTCCTTGACTTTTCTGGCAATGTCAGCAACAGGCTGGATGGTTCCCACCTCGCCATTGGCATGCATCACAGAAACCAGTATCGTGTCTTTTCTGATATTCCTGGCTACCTCGTCAGGGTCAACCAGTGCATGCTTGTCCACCGGCACCAGGGTTACTTCGTAACCGGCTTTCTCCAGCGTTCGCGTGGCATGAAGTACCGAGAAATGCTCGATGGCTGAGACAACAATGTGTTTTCCCTTGCCGGCATGGGCTTGCGCCAGCCCCTTTATAGCCAGGTTATTGGCTTCAGTGCCGCTGGCAGTAAAAATAACCTCCTCCGGGTTGGCATTTATCAGTTTCCCCACCTGCTCCCTGGCCGTCTCTACTGCCTCCCTCGCCTGGTCGCCCCACAGGTGCCAGGATTGCGGATTTCCGTAGGACTCCCGCAGATAGGGCAACATGGCATCCACCACTTCTGGCAATACAGAGGTGGTGGCAATAGTATCCAGATAGACCTTTCTCTCGGCCGCCATCTGCGTCTTCTCCTATTTCTTGGGCCTGGCTTTGCGTGCCTCGTACCTGGCCTGGCCTTCGTTGAACAGCCGCTCTTCCTCTTCAGTGCTCACTATCAGCGGTGGCACTTCCAGCGCTTTCCCCGTAGCATCGATAGCCACCATTACGAAGTAGGCAGTCAATGCCTTTCTCATCTTGCCTGTCAACAGGTCCTCGACATCAACCGTTATCTGGACTTCCATCGAGGCATGGCTGACAAAGGTGAGCTTGCCGTGTACTATCACCAGGTCAGTGATGCGTATCGGGCTGAGAAACTCGATGTCCTCTACCATGGCTGTCACTGGATTGGCACGGCAATGGCGGGCGGTTACCACGCCGGCGGCATTGTCCATCAGCTTCATCATCTCGCCACCATGCACAAATCCCGCTGGGTTGGCCTGGTGAGGCAACATCAACTGCGCCATGTCTGTGGCGGAATACTGCACGGTCTTGCCCCTGAATTCCTCGCCCCTCTCCAATGTCTCCAGCAAATCATGAAAATGGCTTTCGTGCTTGGCTTCAACGCCGCTCAAGCGGCGGAAGAAATCAGCAATTTCGGCAAACCCCTCCTCTCCAGCTACCTTTGCTGCTTCAGGATAGAGCCTGGTTGCGTCTTCATGTTCACGCTCGATAGCGGTTTTCAGGCTCGATTTCAAATCGGTGGAATCATAGAGGAAATTGAATTCGGCCCTGGCGTGTTCCGCTTCGTTCTGGGCTGTCTCCGAGAACATGTCAGCTATATGGTCCTCGCCAACTGCGTCTGCCGCCGCTGCAGCGTAATGATAATAAGCTTGAGCGCGCAGTTCCCGATTAAAGGCTTCTTTTAGTTTCTCCTCAGTCTTGCTTCCTTTAAGCTCCATGGCTTTTTCCACCTCGACTTAGAATGAACGTGTGGCCTATGTGCTAAAAGCTATCTTATGACTATGCGAAATTTCTGTATGCGACTTTTGTCGCTATACGACAGCTTCCTGCCCATTATGGCAGCTCTTTAAGCCAGCCGTTGCAGGTATCGATGTGCCTGGAGGGCTGCTTTGGCACCTTCTCCGGCGGCCACTACTATCTGCTTCTCGGGCACATTGGTCACGTCGCCAGCAGCGAACAAACCAGGCATACTGGTCTCGTTGTTGCAGTTGACCTCGACCTCCCCCAGACGGTTCAGCGCAACAACGCCTTTCACCAGCTCAGAGTTGGGGAGCAGGCCAATCTCCACAAAGATGCCTGCCACCTCCAGCGTTTTCTCCTGCTTGCTTTTCAGGTCTCGTATCCTGATGCCGTCGACAAACTTGTCGCCGCTTATCTCCAGCACCTCGTGTTCCAGGAACATGGTCAGGTTCTGGGCAGCTTTCACTCTATCGATAAGCACCGCATCGCCAGTAAGCTGCGTCAGCGATATCAGGTAGATGTGGTCGGCGACCTTAACCATGTCGTCTGCCGCTTCCAGGGCTGAGTTGCCGCCGCCGATTACCGCCACTTTCATCCCGGAGAACAGAGGACCATCGCAGATGGCGCAGTAGGTGACCCCACGCCCTTTCAGCTTCTCCTCTCCAGGGACGTTCAACTGGCGGGGACGTTTCCCTGTGGCTACGATAGCGGCCTTGCCCCGGTAGCTCTCGCCGCTTTCAGTCCTGGCATCAAAGCCGCCATCGCTTTTAGACAGGCTGATAACGGCGCTGCCGGTTTTCACCTCAAGCGGGAATTGCTTCACCTGCTCTTCGAACTTACGGATTAGCTCCGGGCCCTCGATGAACTGGTAGCCCATGTAGTTCTCTATGCCCAGAGTCCAATTCACCTGCCCGCCGACATCCTTGCTCAGCAGCAGGGCATCCAGCTTTTTGCGCGCCGCATAGACGGCTACTGTCATGCCCGCAGGGCCGCCGCCCACAATTATAAGGTCGTAAACCCTCTCCGCTCCCTGGGTCAAAGGCCTAGCTTCTCCTTTATCCATTTCTCGTCATAGCCTACGGTGAGCTCGCCATCGATGTCCACCACGGGCACACCCAGTTGCCCTGTCTTGCTCACCATCTCGTCGCGGGCCACCTTGTCCTGGGAGACGTCAACGTTGACATATTGCACCTTGTTTGCGTCAAGCAACTGCTTGACCTTGATGCACCAGGGTCAGGTGGTGGTGGAATAGACCTTGACCTGCTTTGCCATTTTCGCTCCTCCTCAGTTGTTTTGCCTTAATAAACAAGAGGCCGCCAGGAAGACATCTCTGGCAGCCTTTTCTCAACGCTTATGTGCCGACTCTCCGCTGTTTTTTCTTGAATGAATTCATCTTCTCCCACCCCACGCAACAAGCCAAACAAGAGGAGTGGCTTATATGCTTAAAATATAGTCATCAGCGAACCCAAAGTCAAATACAGTGCAATCGGTGCACGGCATCCCGGAGCTTAGGACTTGGAAATTGGCGTTCCTGGGCACTCCCTGCACAAGCCCACAAACACTAACTTGTGGTATGACACCGTAAACCCGGTCACCTTCGCCACCTTCTCATCCAGCTCCTGGTGTACCGGCTCATCCACGTCGCACACTTCGCCACATCTTTCACATCGGAAATGGTAATGGTTATCCCGCCGGGCATCGAATCGGCTAACCGCCCCGCACATGTCCAGCTCCAGTATATCGCCGGCATCAGCCATCAGCCTCAGATTACGATACACCGTACCCAGGCTGATATTCGGTATCTCATTCCGCACCTCGTTATAAATCCACTCTGCCGTGGGGTGAGACCGCGTCCCCGTCAACACCTTCAATATCGCCCGTTTCTGCTTGGTATCTCTCTGCATGTATTCAATCTTTCATAAACTATGTTTGTTCCAGAATCCCGATGAAAGATTCTGCACTGACAATCCTGATTCCCTGGTATTCTCCGAGTTCCCGCAATCTCCTGTCACTGGTTACGATGAAATCCGCTTTACCTTCAACAGCGCAGGAGATTATTTTATCATCACAGGGGTCGGGAGCCACGTCATTGAGAGCTAATCTTCCCGCCACGCAGTATGCCTGGTGGGCAAGAGCCAGAACAAAAGCTTGTATGTCTGATTCAGTAAGATGATACTTCTGTTGAATCCGAGGCAAATGAAGAACGCGATTTACCTCTTTGATGATTGCCGGAGACGTAATTAACATAAACTCCCTGTTACGCCAGCGCCTTTCGATCTCTCTGGGAGAACCAAGTGGCGATATGAAGCTCGATACCAATACATTTGTATCCACCACCGCCCTGAGCATCAGCTATTCCTGGCGCGAACTTCGGCAACAGCTTCAGCCACATCTCCTCCAACTTCTCCAAAAGGAATCCCCTTGTTTCTCTCTGCCACACTTTCCAGGCGGTTAAACAGAGCTTCCCTGGCTACCTGACCGGTGCTGGTTGCCAGCAGAAACAGGTCAAGATTCTCCTTCAGAATGCGATAGTTCCGCCCTAACTTTGAGGCAGCAAGCTTACCTTCCCTGATATAGCGATACACCGTGTCCTTATTGAGTTGGAGATAATCAGCTACCTGTTCCGGAGTCATAACGTCTTTCGCCGTTACCATCATAGACCTCTCCGAAAAGTATACCACTTGTGTTGATTTCTGTCCACTTATCTTGATAATTGTTGGTTGGTGGTGATTTGATAGCATGAGCGGCTGTCTGGCCATCGAAAGTGCTATAATCGAACTCCAGCTAAACATCGCTTTCACAGCAATGGGGGTGGAGAATTGAAGAAACCGCTTATTATAACCCTGATAGTCATCGCAGTTCTGGTGGCAACCCACTTCGGCACCGTGCTCTGGCTCAGAGACCCCGATGTGAACCTGCGCCTGGACTTCGACAGGATAAGAGGCGAGCCGCTGCGCTTTGGTAAGGGCTTCCTCTGGGGCACAGCCACGGCAGCCCACCAGGTGGAAGGCAACTGCACCAACAATAACTGGTTTCAATTCGAATCCGCCGTTGACGAAAACAGTAAACCTCGAATTCTGAACAATCAGAAAGCAGGCATTGCCTGTGACCACTGGAATCGCTACAAGGAAGATATCCAACTGATGAAAGCGCTATCGCTGAATTCTTATCGCTTTTCGGTGGAATGGAGCAAAATCGAGCCTAAACCAGGGCAGTTCGATGAGGCGGCGCTCGACCACTACGAGCAGGTGGTGGACGAGCTGCTGGCGAATGGCATTGAGCCGGTGGTTACCCTGCATCACTTCACCGACCCAATATGGTTCACCGAGCAGGGAGCCTTCCTGCAGGACGATTCCCCTGATATTTTCGTGAGGTTTGTGGAGCGCGTCGTCCAGCGCCTCGGCCCCAAGGTGAAGCTGTGGTGTACCATCAACGAACCGTCCATCTATGCCATCCTCGGTTACTTCACCGCCGAGTTCCCGCCGGCCGAAAAAGACGCTCAAAAGGCAGCAATAGTGTTCAAGAACATGCTGCGCGCTCATACGGCGTCCTACGCCGCCATCAAGAAAATCCAGCCAGAGGCTCAGGTTGGGCTGGTGGTGTACATGAGCAGCTTCGACCCTCCCAACCAGTGGTACCTGCTGGATGTGCTGGTAGCCCGCCTGCTCAATAAAAATTTGGTGGAATCGCATTTCCAGTACCTGGCGGAAGGGCGGTTCGACTTCTCCATACCCGGCCTGGCGAAGGAATCGTACAACAGCGGTGTGAAGGATGCCTTCGATTTCGTCGGTCTCAACTATTACACGCACTTCTGGCGAAGGCTCAATCCCTTCAGCCAGGAGCAGTTCGTAGAGATGACACGCGTGCCGCCGGAGCAACTGACGGACATGGGATACTCGATTTATCCCGAAGGGTTATACCGCGCCCTGAAGCTGATTACCAGCCACACCTCCAAGCCCATCTACATCACCGAGAGCGGCATCGCCGATGATAGCGACACCAAGAGGGCAAAGTACATCGAAGACCATCTGCTGGTTGTGAATAAGGGCATTGCCGAGGGAATGAACATCAAGGGCTATTTCTACTGGTCGCTCATGGACAACTTCGAATGGGCGCATGGGTTTGAAAAGCGGTTTGGCCTTTACCACACGGACTATAGCACTCAGCAGCGAACACTGCGCCAGGGCAGCCGCAAATACCTGGAGATAATTCAGAAAAGCAAAGAGTAGGCTGGGTTCACAAGCTTACGTAGGGTGGGTTCCCAAACCCACCAGCCCTTCCCGTGAAGGACCCGCCATTCCTATTTTAGGTGTCACCTGCCCCTATCGTGTGTGGTGCGAAGGATGGGGGATAGCCTATACTCGGATGGTTCCTAGGTGTCACCTGCCCCAGGTGACCCTGGACGTATATCCCATCACGAGCGACGAACCCCGCTACTTGCCACTTGCATCTTGTAACTTGCAACTTCGCTTGAGCGGCGAGCCACGAAAATGGTGGGCGTGATTCGCAATCCGTTGGCATAATGTTAGCAAGAATCGCTGACTTTCTGGCAAACAAAGATGGATATCGTGACCCTAACCTATACGAAATGAGTGAATGCGATATTGCGCGAATCTATGACATAGAGCCACCATTGGAAACCAGTGATTTCTCTCTGATTTTATGCGTACTAAAGGAGCATGGGATGCATCGTGCAAATCAAAATCAACCTATTCCGAATTGCTATCGAAGACGAAACTTCCAAACCCCAATGTAAATGGAAGGAATAAGTAAGCGAAGAATAGGCCCAAAGCCATTATTAGAGATGATAATTCAGGGTGACTGCTAATAGACGGTTCAGCAAGGGTCTCATTGATCCGTTGCATTATCACTTGCTCCCAGGGAGTCGCAAATTCGATTAGGATTCCGAAGCAAGTCCAAATAATTGCACTCATATTTCTTACGTACCGCAGTGTACCATGTCAGCTGAGACAAGTCCAACTTTTGCACCTTTGCTTGCCACTGTTTTGGATTATCGCTGCACGAATGTCAGTTCTGGCTATACTTTGCAATCTTGCAATTGTGAAATGTGATACCAAATTTGGGACAGGATCCCGAATGCAAATATCCACATTCCTATTATTGCAGCTTTTCTTGCCGACACTTTTTGACGCAGGTGGGCATTAGTGGCAAATGCTGTGCCCCATAGGATTGAACAAAACTCAAGAGCCAACCCTGTAAAAAGCAAGCTGACCATCGGTGTTTAAATCTCCTTTCAAGACGATGTACTTAAGATACCGCTTTAATCAATCTTATTCAATGATTCTGACACTTCTTCAACTGTGCGAAAGGGCCTGAGTTTTATCTCCCTGATTATCCCCCGACTATCTATTAAGAACGATGTTGGCCTAGCTGTTACGCCGTACATGGCTGCAACATCTCCTGTTTTGTCCAGAAGGACAGGCAGCGTCAATCCATTTTTAGTGACGAAGAGCTGGACGTCTTTGTCGCTTTCCTTAACGTTTATGGTCAGCATGACATACTTGTCTTTTGGCCATTTGTCATAGGCTTGCTGGAGTACGGGTAGCTCGATTCTAGTTGACGGAAGTGCAACCCAGAAGTTCAGAAGGATTATTTTGCCACGGTAATTGCTTAATGTTATTGTGTTTCCGTCCAGCGTGGGTAAGCTAAAATCAGGCGCACGTCCACTTGGCGACCACGCTGGTGCCCAACCATCAGCGAGTTTCTTTTGGTTACTGCCATCAGCATCCATTACATAGACTCCCCATTTACCATCGCGGTTGGACTGGAAAGCTATCTTTTTGCCATCGGGCGACCAAGTTGGTATTTTGTCCGATGCAGGATCTGACGTAAGGCGCGTCTGGTTACTGCCATCTGCATTCATAGTATAGATTTCGAGATTGCCATCGCGGTAAGATACAAAAGCTACCCTGACGCCGTCAGGGGACCAACTCGGGCATCAGTCGTCTCCCGAAGGATAAGCGGTAAGGCATACCTGGTTGCTGCCGTCTGCATTCATAGTATAGATTTCCCAGTTGCCATCACGATCGGAAGCAAAGGCAATCTTTTTACCATTCGGTGACCAAGCCGGTTGCCAGTTATTACTAAGGTTGGAAGTTAGGCGTATCTGGTTGCTGCCATCGTCATTCATTACATAGATTCCCAATTTGGTATCGCGATTGGACACACCAAAGGCAATCTTCTTAGCATCCGGAGACCATGTTGGCCACGTGTCCTCCCTAGGGTTGTTGGTGAGGCGTATCTGGTTGCTGCCATCTGCATTCATAGTGTAGATTTCCCAGTTGCCATCGCGATCGGACGAAAAAGCTATCCTGACACCGTCAGGAGACCAACTCATGCATCAGCCGTCTTCCGCAGGATCAAAGGTAAGCCGCATCTGGCCGCTGCCATCTGCATTCATTACATAGATTTCTTCGTTGCCATCGCGGTCGGAAGCAAAGGCAATCTGGCCTTGGTGGCTTTGGTAAGGAGTTTTGGTGAGGGATGGCCAGATGGAATCCACAGCCTTCTCTATGTCGTCAAGGCTCTTGAAGGGACCCATTCTGTAGGTTGTTATGTAGCCACGTGCATCTATGAAGACAGTTCTCGGGAATCCAATCGGGCTTCCAAACGGGCCATAGTCGTGAGACACATCCCAATTAGTGTCAAGCAGAATGGGGAAAGTCAAGTTATTCTTAGCAGCATATTGCTCCACCTCAAGCGGAGACCCACCGACATTTACGGTTATCAGCTTCAGAGAGCCGTATGTCTGCTTTTCATAAAATGCTTGGAGGACAGACTCTTGGACTTTGCAGCCGGAGCTGGGGCAGATGTGCCAGAAGGCGAGTATGACAGGTTGCCCACGGAATTTGCTCAAAGTCACTTTTTCCCCGCTGGTAGCCTGCAGGGTGAAATCTGGAGCGACTGTCTCTTCCGCCTTATTATCGCCGCTCTGAGCTGGTTGGTCATACTCATGTTTCGATAGTATGTTTATAAGAATCAAGGGGACGGTGACAAGTACAACAAGGCCGCCGATTACATAGGCAGCTATCTTAAGTTTGCGTTTTGAAGGCCATTTTATGGTCGGTGATGGTTTACGCGCTGCACCCCGCTGCTGTTGCTTTGGCTGAGATTTTGGCGCAGGTTTGGGTTTTGCCGCGGGTTTCGGCTTGGTCTGAATCTCCGCCGTTACAATGGTCTCTTCTTCATCTAGCTTTACCCTGATGTGTTCGGTAGCAGACTCTCCCCAATCTAATCCTCTGGCTTCAATCACCACTTCCAGGGGCAACTCCTCGGAAGCAGTCATGGAGCGGTAATCAACTACCCTGACCCAGGAATTTGGGTTGCTAAACCATATTCTGGTATAGGGACCGCCTGCATTCTGAATAATGAAAGACGTCCTCTTGGTCTTTCCTGGTTCCATGTTGGCGAACCGAATGCGCGAGGGCTTGACTACAGGCTTTGGCGGATTTGTGGCATATGCCCCTCCCGGTTTGGTGCCACCACCTTTTCTCTGCAGCCATTCTGCATGATATCTCTTCCGCTGCACAGGGTCGCTCAGAACGTCATGGGCAGCATTTATTCTCTTCATCTTCTCGGCGGCGGTTGGGCTCTTGTTTTTGTCAGGATGGTATTTTTGAGCCAGTTTCTTGTATGCTGCCTCTATGACTTCGGGTTCTGCAGATGGGTGAACCTGGAGTATCTCGTAGTAATCTTCGAAAGCGGCC
>VGOO01000053.1 GCA_016875925.1 Chloroflexota bacterium | reverse complement strand
GACCTGACCTGGAGACAGACCCGAAATTCAATTCCCATGGTAACCGGGTCAAGAACAACGTGGAGTTGATAGCCTTACTCGACCAGGAATTCGCCAAGAAGGATAGAGACGAATGGGGCAAGCTATTCGATGCCAACGACCTTATATGGGCTCCAGCGTTGACGCCTGTTGAGGTCATCCGCGATGCCTGCGCCCTTGAGAATGGCTATATTCTGGAATATGACCACCCCACGCATGGAAAACTGAAAGGAGTACGCTGTCCCATCCAGCTCAGCGATACACCATCGAGAACACCATACCCTGCACCCGAATTCGGCCAGCATACTGAAGAGGTGCTCCTGGAGGCGGGGTACACCTGGGAGGACATCGCCAAATTTAAGGATGAGAAGGTCATACTGTAAGGAGTACACTTACCATTAGAACCGAGGACTCAAACATGGATATGGAATCACGGCTGGCAGAACTGCGCAAGCGAAGGGAAGAGGCACTGGCCATGGGCAGCCCTGAGAAAATCGCCCGCCAGCACCAGCAGGGCAAGCTAACAGTTCGTGAACGCATTGAGCTTTTATTCGACCCCGCCAGCTTCCAGGAATATGGTCTCCTCACCAGCCACATCGGCTGGAAGCCAGGCGAGAAGCTGTCGGCGGCAGATGCCGTCGTCACCGGCTTCGGCAGCATCGACGGTCGCCGGGCAGGGGTGATCGCCGATGACTTTACTGTTCTGGGTGGAAGCACCGGACTGGGGGCAAATTCACTGAAGAGACTTCGCATGGTAGAGATTGCCACCCAGGAACGGGTCCCCTTGATTTTTCTCATGGATGGCGCTGGAGCCAGGGCACAGGACGCCGGCCGTGTTGCCGAGGGCATACCCGCGGTTGTCCATTTTGTGAAGATAGCCCGCCTGTCGGGCATATCACCTTCGGTAGCTGTGGTCATGGGGCCCTGCGCCGGAGAGTCGTCGCTGGAGCCATCCCTGCTAGAATTTGTCATCATGGTCAAGGGCAGCATGATGGCAGCCGGTGGTCCGCCCGTGGTACGGCAATCAATCGGCCAGGACGTGAGCAAAGAGGAGTTAGGCGGTGTGGAGGTCCACTGTGTGATTTCAGGTGTGGCCGACAACCCCGCTGAGGACGACAGGGATGCCCTGCAAATGGTCAAGCGCTATCTCTCCTACCTGCCCAGCAGCGCCTATGATTATCCACCATCGATCAAGCCAGATGATGACCCGGAGAGGAGAGACCAGGAACTGCTTCACATCCTGCCCGAAAATCCCAAGCAGCCCTATGACATGAAGAACATCATCAACTGCATCGTGGATAGGGGCAGCTTCTTCGAGATAAAGCCGCTGTTTGCTACTATGATGATAACGGGGCTAGCACGCTTGAACGGCCACACTGTTGGCATCGTTGCTAACCAGCCTATGGTACTGTCTGGCGCCATCACCGCCAAGGCGGGCCAGAAGCAACGGCACTTCATCGACCTGTGCAACGCTTACCACATCCCGCTGCTGTTCCTGGTGGATGTCCCCGGAGTGATGACCGGGCCAGAATCAGAACGGGAAGGCGCACTGCGCTTTGGCCTGGCGGTAGCCCACTCACTGGCCTGGGCTGATGTCCCCAAATTCACAGTCATCATCCGCAAGGCCTTCGGTTTCGGCGGCTCAGCAATGTGCGGTTACATGGGAGGTCAAACTCTCACCCTGGCCTGGCCTACGGCTGACTTCGCCTCCTTGCCCATAGATAGCGGAATCGAGGCAGCCCATGCCGCTGAACTGGCAGCAGCCAAAGACCCTGACTCCCTGCGCCAGCAGCTCAAGGAGTATTATGAGAAGCTGGCTGGTCCTTATCCAGCAGCAGCCGTGTTCAATATCGATGATGTCATCGACCCGAGAGAGACAAGGCCCAGGCTGATACATGCGCTGGAACTGGCGCTGGGACGGCGTACACAGCCGCCATCGCCAGCCCTGCGCCATGGCGTAATGCCCTGAGAAGGAGAGAACTGAACCATGAGCGTCCTGATATACGAAAAGAAAGACAAGGTGGGATATATCACGCTGAACCGCCCTCCTTTGAACACCATGAGCCGGGAGTTGAGCAGAGTGCTCATCAGCACCCTCCACGATATGGACAAAGACCCCGAAGTATTTGTGGGCGTAATCACTGGCGCCGGTGAACGCTCATTCTGCGCTGGTGCTGACCTGACGGATGCCGAGCATACCGAAGCATCCGATGAGTGGGAAGCTGACTACGTCTGGCAGCTAACCTCGGTTAAGAAGCCACTGATAGCAGCCGTCAATGGGTATTGTCTAGGCGCTGGCTTTACGCTGGCACTTGCCTGTGATATCAGGCTCGCCTCGGACAAAGCCTCTTTCGGCACGCCCGACCAGAAACTGAACACCATCGATTGTTACGCATCTCTGATGCTGTCCCGGCTCATCCCGGTATCAATAGCCATGGAGATATTGATGACTGGCGACCGCATTAACGCCCAGGAGGCCTACCGGGTGGGACTGGTGAGTCGCGTGGTTCCGCCAGCAGAATTGATGTCCAGCGCTGAGATGCTGGCTAAGAAAATCTGCGGCAATGGCCCATTAGCCCTGTGGGCTTGCAAGGAATTGAACAAAAGGGCTAGAACCATGTCACTCGAGGACGGATTATGCCTGTTCAAATCGCTGGTTGGGCCCATCCTCAAGAGCGAGGATACTAGAGAGGGTATCACCGCTTTCTTCGAGAAAAGGCCACCCGTCTGGAAATGTAAATAATGATGCTGGAGGAACGCAATGAAACTGGAAACCGTTATCTACGAGAAAAAAGAGGATGTAGCCATCATCCGCTTTAACCGCCCTAAGGTGCTCAATGCAGTAAATAGACAGTTAACTGCTGACTTTCTAGCCGCGCTCAGGGCTGCAGAGGCAGACCCAGGGGTCAAGGTGCTCATCGTCAAGGGAGAGGGTAGAGCCTTCTGCTCTGGAGACGACCTCTCAGAGGACAAGACCACCGCCACCCCTGAAGAAGGTCTGCGTGCCATCAACACCTTGCAGGACACCACACGAACCATGCTACGCATGGGTAAGCCCATCATCGGCGCCATTCACGGATACGCTCTGGGCGCTGGCTGCGAATGGGCCATGGACTGCGATATCAGGATTGCCGCCGAAGGCACCAAGTTCGGCTTTCCCGAGACCAGCGTGGGGGCTACCATCACCAACGCCGGCACCAAGATATTGCCATTGCTGGTGGGCATGGGCAGAGCCAAAGAGCTGGCTTTAACCGGTGACAGGATAGATGCCAGGCAGGCAGAGCAGTGGGGGCTAGTAAACAAGGTAGTGCCATTGGAAGAGCTGGACTTTGCCGCTATGGAGATGGCCAAGAAGATAGCTAAAAACTCGGTACTGGCTACGCATCTCACCAAGACAGCACTGAATCAGGGTGTCTACCAGGACTACGAACAGGTGCTGGAGCATGAGACCAGGGACGTCATGATTGCTATCATGACCTTCGAAGCCGCCCAGCGGGCTAAGGCTGTGCTGGAGAAAACCAAGAAAAAGGACTAGGAGGCACCAAGATGATTATAGATTTCCGTGTTACTCCTCCCATCTGTGAGTGGATGGATGTGGAGGAAGCCAAAAGGATTTTTCCCACCAGCTATATGATGGGCTACTTCGGAACGTACGATGAAGTGGCCGGCATGGTGAATGTCAAGACGCAGGACCTGGTCAACATCATGAACGATGCCGGCGTGGACAAGGCGGTTTTGCAGGCAGAATGGGCAATAGGGGACTACCGCAAACAGAACGATGCGGTGTATCGTATCGCCCAAAAACATCCTGACAAGTTCCCGGTCTACTACCTCTGCGTCAACCCGCTAGAAGACGATGACATGGCCAAAGTGATGGAAAAAGAGGTCAAGGAGAGAGGGTTCAGCGGCGTCAATATCCAGGGTTGGGCACAGAGGATGCGCCCCAACGACAAGAGGTTCTATCCTGTCTATGCCAAGTGCCAGGAGTTGAAGATACCGGTTACTATCCATTCCTCTATCAATTTTACCGTTGACCGCAGCATCGAATATTCAAGGCCAATATATATCGACGAAGTAGCCTGTGACTTCCCTGACCTTACCATTGTAGGCAACCACGGAGGCTGGCCCTGGGTAACCGAAATGGTGGCTGTTGCCTGGAAGCATCCCAACGTGTATATCGAGATTGGCGCCGTCTCCCCCAAGTACATCGGCACCCCAGGCACTGGCTGGGAGCCGCTGATGGTGTACGGCAACTCGCTGCTTCAGGACAGGGTGCTGTTTGCCACCGATGATATGCTGCCGCCCAAGCGCTGCATCGATGAGCTGACGGCCCTTCCCCTGAAAGATGCGGTCAAAGAAAAATGGCTCGGCGGCAACGCCGCCAGACTATTAGGCCTGAAAAAGTAGCTCCCCTAGTCCACGGTTGCAAGTTACAGGTTGCGCGACCTTTCATGGTCGCTGTTGGCGAGGCTAAAGCCCCGCGCTACGTTTATCCCATCACGAGCGACGAGCGACGAATCCCGCCTCCCGCCTGTTGCCTCTTACCCTTGACAGCACCTTGCTTGTCACGTACCATGACCCTTGTTCACCAAGCGCTGTTTGCGAAGGGAGGGAAAAATGGCTGAGGACTATAAGACCAAGAGCTTCTGGCTGGGACACTCGGGCGACTACAAGGAAAGCCCGCCGCTGACCGGCGACCTGAAATACGACGTGGTCATCGTGGGCGGTGGCTTCTGCGGTATAGCTACCGCTTACTACCTGAAGAAGCGGGAACCTTCACTGAACGTGGCCGTGCTGGAAAGCGAGGTGGTGGGCTTCGGTGCTTCGGGTCGCAACGCCGGCTTCGCCATGACCACCTTCGGGTTGATGATGTCCATCACTAAAGCCTTGTTCGGCGCAGACAAGACCCGCCAATCACACCAGTACATGGAGCGCGCCGTTGACCTGGTGGGCGAACTGGTGGCTGAGCACAAACTGGACTGCGACTACGAGCGCACCGGCTTCCTGCGCGCCGCCACCACGCCAGCCTACGTCAAGCGCATCCAGCACGAGGTGGAACTGGTCAAATCGCTGGGCCTCAGGGACGTGGACTGGATAGATGCCAATGCCACTCGGGCACGAGTGAACTCGGAGCAGTACCTGGGTGCCTGGTGGGAACCTCGCTGCGCGCTGGTCAACCCCGCCAAGCTGGCACGCGAGATGAAACGGGTGGCTACCAAGTTCGGCGCCAAGGTCTATGAACGCACTCCGGTAAGCGAAGTCAGGCGTGATGCTAAAACCTTCAAGGTAAAGACCCCTAAAGGCACTGTTACCGCCGACAAGCTGGTGCTGGCCACCAATGCCTACTCGCTGCAAGTCCCACAACTGCGCCGCAAGCAGGTGCCGGTGTGGACCTACATCGTCCTCACCGAACCGCTCAGCCCTGAGCGGCTGAAGCCCATCGGCTGGAAGGGGCGCGAAGGCGTGGAGGATTATCGCAACATGGTGCACTACTATCGGCTGACGCCCGACAACCGGCTGCTAATGGGCGGCAGAGACGTGAGCCTCAGCTACGGCGATGACATGGACAAGGACTACGACGAGCGCATCTTCGCCGAATTAGAAAGGGACATCATCGAGCTATTCCCCTCTCTGAAGGGCATCAAGATTGCCGATAAGTGGGGCGGGCCGGTTTCCGTGCCCATAGACATGGTGCCAGCTCTGGGCTATCTGGGAGATAAGCGCGCCGTGTACAGCCTGGGCTGCATGGGACACGGTGTCTCGCTGGCACACTTGAACGGCGAGGTGCTTGCCGATTTGCTCCTGGAAAACAAGACCCAGTGGACGGAGTGCTTCCCCGTAGGGCGAAGCACCTTCCCCTGGCCACCTGAGCCTATCCGCTATGTGGTTAGCCAGGCAATTCTGGGCTACCTGCACGCTGAAGACGCCTGGCTGGAACGTAAAGGCTTGGGCGCACCGAAGGCATAAGATGAGTTATAAGTTGCAAGATTCAAGTTTCAAGAGCCATAGGGTTGGTGAAACCCATCATTGGAGAACTTGAAGCCCGCAGCTTGAAACTATTGGCTATAGGCTGCCGACTGCTGCTTGGCGACTGTCCGACTAGCGACGAGTCGGCAGGGCAATGTTGTAATAGGAGGTATAAATATGGTTGACGTAAAACAAATTAATGCTGGGCTGAACCAATATATACGTCCGCAGACTTTTCCGCTGGCGATTCGGATGTGTGCCTCAGAAGGGGAACTCCCTGAGAAAGTGAGAATTCCCGAGCGAGACTTAAATCTGAATATCTCGTTGTGCCATGCCATTACCATGGCGCGGCGCTACGGCTGGACAATGGCGGTTGACAAGTACCAGAGCTGTTACGGCGCAGGCATAAGCATGGGGTTTTTGCCTCTGCTGCCAGATGTTGTTGACGGCAGCTACCAGGCATCTTTGGGGTTGTGGGGGATGACCAAGGAGCAGGCAGCTGCTGCCATTGCCAACACGCCCAAGTTTGAGTATGGGAAATATAAGTATGCGCTTATGGCTCCGCTTGACCGGGCTACCTTTGAGCCGCATCTTGTCCTGGTCTATGGCAACCCGGCCCAAATATGGCTGTTGCTCTCCGGTTACCTCTTCGGCACAGGCAAGAGCAGCCTTGATGCCAAGCTATCACAGGGTGCCGGGTGTACTACCTATATCACCCGAGCAATGCAGACAGACGAGGCGCAATTTGCCATCATAGGCACGGGCGAGCGAGTTGTCCCCCACACCCAGGACCATGAGTGTGCTCTTTCTATACCGGCGAGCAAAATAGAGAAGACAATTCAGGGCTTGGAGCTGGCGCACAAGACCGGCGCCTTCAGGTATCCGGTCCCCTCCACGCTGCGCTACAACTCCCAACATCCACCTGGATACGACAAGATGCGAAGCCACCTGCTGGGAGAGGAAACATAGCATGGGACTCTCCCTCACTCTAACCTTCAAGAGAAGCACCAGGGGAGAGAAGACTAAACCTCCTCCCCCTTGACGGCAGAGGACTAAGGTGAGGGTGAATGCCACCTCATCTAGCGAAGCTGTCTAAAGACAAAAATGTAGTGGCGCACCTTCAGAGCTTGCCCTTGATGAAGCGAAGAATCTACCCGCATTTTTCGCCATTGGCACTGGACTACCAGTTCTGATTTTCGGCATACTTTTATCATTTGGAGTAACCGGCGTCACCTCCTGGGTTAACGCGCTTACCCGCGCCGATAAGGTAATCCGTATGGTGATGGCGGTGGTCTTCATCGCCGTAGGGCTCTACTACATAGTACAATGGCTAAAGTAGTAGAGAGCAGGCTAGAGTAAGGAGGTCAGTATCATGCAATTATCAAGCCACAAAGCCAGACTGGCCACAGCCATGGCGGTTTTACTGGCGATATTCATTGCTGCTTGCGCCAGGCCCGTATCCGCTCCCACTTCACCAGGCAATCGCCCCCCGGTCATCACCAGCCTCATCATCCCTGCTGAGGTTATGCCTGCCACCGAAAATCATATTGCTTGCACAGCCACGGATGCAGACGGTGACATACTGGAGTACCAATGGACAGCCGATGGTGGAACGCTCAGGGGTGAAGGGGCAGCCGTTACCTGGGTGGCTCCAGACGCAGCAGGCACATATACTATCAAGATTGTGGTAGCTGATGGAAAAGGGGGAGAAGCCAGCAAACGTATGATCATCGAAGTCCTCAGCGATGCCGATGATTCTATTAGTACCGCAGCGATTTTGAAGTTGTCGGTTCCCTCTGCCCAACCGGTAATGGAGCAAAGGCGTACCCGTATATGGATGGCGACGACAATCACCTGCATTGTTGAGAATGCCGCAACAGATGTAAACTACCAGTGGTCAACCACAGGCGGCAAGCTGCAGGGCAAGGGAATAAAAGAGGGCACGGCTAACAGCGTTGTCTGGGTCGCCCCCGGCGTTGCCGGCGATTATACTGTCTCAGTAACAGCTACCGACAGCAAGGGAAATCAGGCTAGCGGTCAAGTCAATTTTACCGTACTCTGCTGCGCTGAATAATGAACACGTATCGGCAGGTTGGAGAATCAGAATGAAGAAGGTGCTGTTTGTCTGTGTAGGCAACTCAGGCCGCAGCCAGATGGCCGAGGCCTTCTTCAACAATCTCGCTAAAGGCAAGGCACAAGCTATATCGGCCGGCACCAATCCTGCCAGCAGGGTTGACCCCACGGTAATCGAACTGATGAAAGAACTGGGCATAGAACTGACCAGCCACTACCCCAAGAAGCTGACGGTGGAGATGCTGGATACAGCCGATAAGATAATCACCATGGGCTGCGGTGTGGAGCAGGCTTGTCCAGCTACTCTCACTGAAACCGAGGATTGGGGACTGGAAGACCCCAAAGGCCAGCCAAAAGAGAAGATACGAGACATCCGAGACAAGATAAGGGACAGGGTAGCAAAACTGCTCCAGGGGATGGGCATCTAGGCTATGCTTAAGGTCAAGCCCCCAGATGGCTATCCGCCGGAACAGGGTCGCTATGTACGGGGTAACGACTATTCGCCTGTGGCCGTCTGTGTCATCCTGGATACCTTCGACTTCGCCATACCATCAGAACTTAACGAACTGGCGATGTCGGGCATAGACTCCGGTGCTGCTCTCTCCGGGCTGCTGCAAACTGAGAACATCGGCATCGAGAAGATGATATGTAATGTCGTTGCTAATCCCAATGTCCGCTACATCGTGCTTTGTGGCAGGGAATCAAGTGGACATATGCCCGGAGAAACTCTGCTGCTGCTCAAGCAAAAAGGGGTGGACAAATACAAGCGAGTCATCGACTCCACAGCTCTCACTCCCACACTTTCCAACGTGCCTATGGAGCTGATAGACAGGTTTAATAAACAAATCGTCACCATCGTCAACCTGCTATGCAAGCCGGGAGAAAGGGACACGAAAGCCCCTGGGTTAAACCCGACAGTAATAGCAGAAGCCGTAAAAGCCTGTTACCAAGAAGAAGCTACTCCGTTTATGGGCTACCAGTTATATGATATCGGCGCATATCCCGAACCAGCAATCCTGCATCAGATGGTGGCTGTGCTGCAGCAGCCGAAACAGAGTGTTGAGCCAGGCAAAGACAAGATGAGCACCGGGCTAATGCTGCACAAATTTCTGCCACAGAGTGATTGCCAGAAGTGCGGCAAGAGAAACTGCCTGGCCTTTGCCATAGACCTGGGAAAAGGCAAGCTCCACCTTGAAGATTGCCCCGTTTTGGACCAGCCCGACTTCGCCGAGAACCGCAAGGTTTTAGCCAAGCTTCTGGAATAGGGAGAAAGAGTAGTGGGCAATACTGAACAGAAAACCACAGTCGGCGGATTATCCTTTTTAGACCGGTTCCTCACGCTGTGGATATTCCTGGCTATGGCTTTTGGCGTAGGGCTGGGGTATTTCGTCCCGACGGTAGCTGATTTCATCGGTTTCTTCCAGGTAGACACCACCTCGATACCCATCGCTATCGGCCTCATCCTGATGATGTATCCACCTCTGGCCAAAGTGAGATACGAGGAGATGGGTCACGTTTTCCGAAACTGGCGTGTTCTAGCGTTGTCGTTGGTGCAGAACTGGGTTATTGGTCCGGTGCTCATGTTTCTACTTGCCATTCTTTTTCTGGGTTATATCTGGCCTTATCCCGACTATATGGTAGGCTTGATTATGATCGGTCTGGCTCGCTGTATTGCCATGGTAATTGTTTGGAACGAGCTGGCCAGGGGGGACAGGGAATATGCCGCTGGCCTGGTAGCCTTTAACTCAGTCTTTCAGATAGTCTTTTACACGGTTTATGCCTACGTGTTCATCACCATCTTACCTGTGTGGTTTGGTCTGACGGGTTCTCTGGTCGAGGTGACGATGGCTGAAATAGCCAAGAGCGTGCTCATCTACCTTGGTATTCCCTTCTTTGGTGGCATGTTGACGCGTTTCGTATTTTTGAAAACCAAAGGGCGTGATTGGTACGAGGGCAAATTTATTCCTAAAATAAACCCCATTACCCTGGCAGCGCTTTTATTCACCATTCTGGTGATGTTCTCGCTCAAAGGCGAGCTTATCGTGCAAATTCCACTGGATGTATTGCGGATTGCCCTGCCATTGCTTATTTACTTTACCGCTATGTTTCTGATATCTTTCTACATGGGCAGGAAAATCGGGGCTGACTATGCAAAAACCGCCAGCATCGCCTTCACCGCCGCCAGCAACAATTTTGAGCTAGCGATTGCTGTTGCCGTGGCTGTATTTGGTATCAACTCCGGTCAGGCATTTGCTGCAGTAATCGGGCCGCTGGTCGAAGTACCGGTGCTCATTGGCTTGGTTAACGTGGCGTTATACTTTAAGCGCAGGTTTTTCGCTGCGCAATGAGGAGATATGAAATGAAGAAAGAAGATGAAATTCGCAAAAACGTACGCCAGGGCTATGCCGAGGTAGCCAAAGGCGGTGGTTCCTGTTGCGCGCCCCAGAACACCTGCTGTGCTCCTCAAGCCTCTTGTTGCGCTGCCGCTGACCTGGCCACAGAGGTCAGCAAGAAGATAGGCTATTCGAGTGAAGAGCTAGGGTCAGTCCCCGACGGTGCCAACCTGG
>VGOO01000052.1 GCA_016875925.1 Chloroflexota bacterium | reverse complement strand
TATCTTTCTGGTGGCGAGAAACAGATGGTGGTGATGGGTCGTGCACTGATGTCTCATCCTAAGCTCATGCTTCTAGATGAGCCTTCGTTGGGGCTCAGCCCAATCTTAGTGAAGGAAATTATGGATATCGTCAAATTAATCAACGCCGAAGAGAAGACATCTATTCTGGTTGTTGAGCAGAACGCCAGGGCGGCGTTGGAGCTAGCTCATTATGGCTACGTAATGGAGAATGGGCGCGTTGTCATGGACGGGCCAGCGGAGAAACTGAGGGATAATGAGGACATCAAGGAGTTCTATTTTGGTTTGAGCAAGGTTGGTCAAAGAAGAAGCTACCGCGAGGTCAAGCACTATAAGAGGCGAAAACGGTGGCTAGCATAGCTGCAACATGTGTTTATGTTCCGCTTCCTGCTCTCTGCAAAACTGGTTGCTGCTAGTCGTCAATACCAATATATAAATGAACCCAACGGGTTTTAGAGAACAGTAACGGCAATAAGCACAGAGGTTATAAGTGGATGGTTTCACCGTCTACTGGATATGATGATGAGGATGATGGCCTCCATCCTTTCAATGATGAAGAGTACTATGAGTGGTGGTATTTCGATGCCCAATTTGACAATGGGTATTCGTGTGTTCTGACTTGGCATTGGCGGAATGCCTTTTTAAAGCCTCATATTCCTACCATTCAGATTTTCACTTATACCCCTGACGGGAAACGGCATATTGGCATGGCTGTTGTAAAGCCAGAGGAATGCGATGCCAAGAGAAACAAATGCGATGTTCAAATGGGCGAAAGTTTTGCGCGCCAAGATGGAAACCGTTACCAGGTCAAGATGCACGCCAAAGGTGTTGGGGCAGAGCTTTGCTTCCAGGGTGAACTACCAGGCTGGAAACCTACATCGGGTTTTGTCTATCAGGATAAGGGTGTGGAGCAGGGTTGGGTTATCGCTGTTCCTAGGGGCCATGTGGAGGGACAACTATACCTCGGTGATAAAACCATCGCAGTGAAGGGTCGTGGCTACCATGACCACAACTGGGGTAACAGGAACCTGTACGATTGCTTCCGTGGCTGGCATTGGGGACGCCTTTTTGACCCGAAATACACGTTAATATATGCGTTAATGCTTCCATTGGATAATACAAAACCAGTGACCCCTTCTCTGTATCTAGCCAAAGGCGATAAGCTACTCCTAACTGCGAGTGAATTCGGTTTCATTGTCCAAAAGGAAGAGGCAGACGAAGTTACCAAGAAACCTACTGCTAGGGATATTGTGCTGAGTGGCAAAGGAAGGGATATCCAATTTAAGTGTTACCTGAAGACGAAACGGGTAGTGGAGCAAGGCAAGCTGCCTCAAATTACTGAGTGGCCACAGTACAACTGGAGATTTTTGGCTGATTATCATGCTGAGGTTAAAATAGGCAATTCTGTCGATGAGGTTTCGGGTGAGACTATACACGAGTTCCTTCTTCTTAGATAAGCTGTGGTAGTCTCGTGTTATACCTCTAGCTTTGTTTGGAAGCGACCTAGAGTCCTAACTCTTGAGCAACGATTGCTCTTTGGAAGTCACCATCGCCAAATGATATCTCGCCAGCCTTGGCTCGCCTATAATACAGATGAATGTCATGGTCCATAGTGAAGCCAATGGCGCCGAAAATCTGATGGGCTAAAAGGGTAACACGTGCATAGGCTTCGCCGGTCCATGCCTTGGCTACTGCCACATCATAGGTAGCTGGGAGCCCTTCACTCACCTTCCATGCTGCCTTGTAAGCAATGAAGCGAGAGCCATCAACATCTGTCACCATATTGGCACAATAGTGTTGGATAGCCTGGAAGCTACCGATGGGGCGGTTAAACTGAACTCTTTCCTTGGCATAGTTGACTGCCATCTCTAGCGCTGCCTGCGCACCGCCTACCATCTCCATGCACTTTGCTGCTGTTGCCTTTTGGAGTATATCTGATACAATCGGCCAGCCTTTGTTTAGCTTTCCTACGATGTTTTCCTTCGGCACATGCACGTTGTCAAAAATGACTTCGCATTGCTTATCTCGAGCAAGCGTCTTAAGAAGGGTGCATTTGATGCCAGGTGATTTCGAATCCACAAGAAACACGGTGATTCCACCTTCGGCGTTCTTTTTCGACTGTGTTCTGGTGACGCAGAGCATGTAATGGGCCACGTTAGCATCTGGAACGAAGAGTTTAGTTCCGTTGATGACATACTCATCGTTCTGCGCAGTAGCTCTAGTTTTGATAGATACCGCGTCATACTTGGCACTGGGTTCAGTTAGTGCGAGGGTTAAAATCAACTCGCCAGCAGCGATCTTAGGCAAGAGGCTTTTTTTCTGTTGCGCACTTCCCGCTGCTAAGATAGCAAGGCCACCCAGGACAACTGTGGAGAAGAAGTGGCCGGGCAGGATGCTGTACCCCATTTCTTCTAGAAGCACTGCTAAATCGAGGAAGCTGCCACCATTGCCGCCATATTCCTCTGGGAATGCTAGGCCCAGCCATCCCAATTCTGCCATCTTTTTCCATAATTCCGGCGAGTAGCCAGTGTCGCTTGCGTCCAGTTGTCGAACTAATTGTTTCGGACATTCTTTCTGCAGGAAGTCTCGGGCTGACTTCTTTAACATTTCCTGTTGTTCACTTAGGCCAAGATCCATCTTTTGCCTCCAAAATATTTTTGAAACAACGATAGTTACATCAGGGGTAGTCCTAGTCCTCGTACAGCGATGATATTGCGCTGGATTTCGGAGGTGCCTGCGCCAACCAGAGCTGATATGCAGTCCAGATAGCCAAGGCACACTCTTCCTCTGAGTGGAACAAATTTTGATGCTTCATCTAGCTGGCCGTAGTGTCCCAGCACCTGCATTCCCGTTTCGGCTAGCTTTTGACTCAGCTGTGTGGTGAAAAGTTTAAGTAAAGAGGCTTCAATGTTGGGCATAAGCCCCCGGTCAAGCATCCAGGCTGTTTGCCAGAAGAACATGTATGCGACCTCGGTCTGGATTGCGATTTCTGCCAGCTTGTTTCTTATCAACGCGTTGTGGCACAGAACTTGACCGTTGCGCTTTGTATCTCTGGCATATAGTGTTAATTCCTCCAGTGTTCGCTTAAAGCCACCGATGGGTGTAATTAACCGTTCAAAGTCAAGAGCCACCATTAAGTAATACCATCCCTTGTTTTTCTCACCGACAATGTTCTTCTTTGGGACGCGAACATTGTCAAAAAATACCTCGTTAAATGAATGTCGATTGCAGATATTGATGAGCGGACGTATAGTGATGCCCGGCGTCTTGTTGTCAACAATAATCAGGGAGATGCCCTTGTGTGGTGGTGCTGAAGGATTAGTCCTTACTACCATCCAGGCATAGTCTGCTACGTGAGCGCCGCTGCTCCAGATTTTTTGGCCATTGATGACAAGATGGTCTCCATCCTCAACTGCACGAGTTTGCAGTGAAACCAGGTCTGAGCCGGCATTGGGTTCACTGTACGCTAGCCAGAACTTGGTATCCCCTCTGGCTATGCTAGGTAGCCACTCCCTCTTCATTTCTTCGCTGCCAAAGCGAAGGATGGTAGGCCCGCCAATCAATACGGCTACTTCTGGACCTGGCGCTCTGTAATAGCTCATCCGTTCCCCGAAGATAGCCTGTTCGATGTGAGTGCGACTGGCTCCGCCATATTCTTCGGGCCATGAAATGGTAAGCCATCCTTTTTCACCCAGCCGATGCCGAAAACGCTGGATTTCTGGGGCAATTTCCTCAAATTCGGCAATAGTCCCGTAGCCTCCTGGCCAATACGCGCTTTCTTCTGTATAGCTAGAAGGAAGTTCTTGCCGTATGAAATCTTCGACTTCTTTTCGGAAAGCCTCTTCCTGCTCATTGAAACGAAAGTCCATGATTATTTAATCCTCAAGCAAGATGTCTGGTAGAATCCATATTGGTCAGTGGCGTGGCAAACCCAGGCCACGGATGGCAATGATATTGCGCTGTATTTCATTGGTACCTCCACCGAGCCCTATTGAGAGTGAGCACAGGCACATGCGCATGAACCGAGCATTCATGACTGCCCATTTGGAATCTTGGTCAAGCTCGCCATAGTGCCCCAGGATTTTCATGCCTGCGTTAGCCACATGTCTGGTAACCTCGCTGGTGAATACCATCGACATCGAGGACTCATAACTGGGATGCATCCCCTTACTATACATCCAGGCAATACGATAATTCATCATCCTGGCGATTTCATTTTCCACTGCTATGTTTGCCAACTCGTTTTTGATTAGCGGGTCATCGGCGAGTGGCTTGCCATTATATTTCGTCTCTTTGGCGTAGTGGACTAATTCCTCTATGATCCTTTGATTTGCGGCGGCATATCCAATGGAGGAACGCTCGAAGTCAAGCGCCATAGCTAGCTGGTACCAGCCGTTGTTTTTCTGTCCCACTAAGTTGGTTTTGGTGACTCGGACATCGTCAAAGAAAACTTCGTTGAAGGAGTGACGGTTTAGTATGTTTATCAGTGGGCGGATGGTGATTCCAGGAGTTTTCATATCGACGAGTATCATGCTAATCCCCTTGTGCTTAGGGGCATCGGTATCAGTTCTGGCTGCCAGCCAGCAATAGTCAGCGTAGTGTGCATAGCTCGCCCATATCTTCTGGCCGTTGATAACGTAATAGTCACCAGACTCCACGGCGCGTGTCTGCAGGGAGGCAAGGTCAGAGCCTGCGTTTGGCTCGCTATATCCCAGGCAAAAAATAATATCGCCTTTAGCAACGCCTGTGACATATTTCCCCTTCTGCTCTTCAGTGCCGAACAGCATGAGTGCTGGGCCCACCCAATTTACAGAGATCTCAACTTCCACACTTATCGGCGCCCTGTTATATGCCAATTCCTCGGCAAGAACAAGTCGTTTTGTATGGCTTAATTCTAGCCCCCCATATTCTTTGGGGTAAGCGGGAGCCAGCCAGCCTTTGTGGCCGAGCTTGCGCTGAAATTGGCGCGAAAGCATCCATGATTCTTCAGTCTCCTCCCAGAAAATAGGATCGAGTTCAAGCCATCGTTGTGGAATTTCTTGCTTGAGCCATTCACGAACCTCTTGTCTAAAGGTCTCTTCTTCTTCGGTGAATCTGAAATCCATGGATTTCTCCTCTGTTGTTATGTTAGTCCTTATTCGATAATAGCTATGATGTCATCCTCCAGAATGGAGTCGCTTTCTTTTACTTTAATTTCTGTCACCTTGCCGTTATGCGGAGCCTTCACCTTGATCTCCATCTTCATGGATTCAAGTATGACAACGGTATCGCCTTCATTCACCTGTGCTCCTGTTTGAGTTATGATTTTCCAGACACTGCCAGTGATGGGTGATAATATCTCTGTCATCGTCGGTTCAACTCACCTTCCTGTTTTAGTTATTGCTTGTTTATCCCTAAAATGACTCTGGCTTCTTCCACGGTCGCTGGCTCTCTCCCCATATCCCTAGCCATTCTCACGGCTTTTTCTACTAGTGGGCCATTACCTTGCGCCATTACACCAGGAGCCAAATAAAAGTTATCTTCCAGTCCTACTCTTATATGTCCACCCAGGGCTAGGGCAGTTGCTATAAGAAGCCATTGGTCTTGGCTGATTCCGATGACTTGCCAGGCTATACCTACAGGTACCATGCTTGACACACAGGTTAGATTTCTTGAGGTAGCGGCCATACCGCCGACTACACCCATTACCAGACTAATCTGGAAATGCTTCAGTATCCCCATGTCCATTAGTGGGATTACACTTTCCACATGTCCTAAATCAAAACATTCGCACTCTGGTTTCACGCCGTTTTTAATCATAGTATCCAGGAAAAACATGATGTCGTCGAAGGGATTCTGGAAAACCAGGGAAAACACGACCCCCTTGCGTTTGGAGCTGTATTTTGCATAATTCATGGAACCCATGTTTAGTGCCGCTATTTCTGGTTTGAGCTCTCGGACGTGTGCGATTCGGGTGTTCTGTCGATGCCTACTGCCCCAGTGGAGAAGTTGATGATGGGACATCTCCTTCTGACCTCTTGCATAATCTCTCGAAAGATTTCAAGCCTCCATGACGGAGTGCCGTCATACTCACGACCATGAATGTGTACTATTGGAGCGCCGGTATTGTAGGCGTGTAATGCCTCTTCGGCGATCTCCTGTGGTGTGTAGGGGATCCACTTACACTGGTTTCCGTTTGCTGCTACGCCAGTTAGGGCAGTGCTTATTACAACCTTGTCTTCTAAGCCCATAGTCTCTCTCCTGTCAACTATTTTCCTTTCCAAACTGGTTCGCGCTTTTCTAAGAAGGCGGCAATGCCTTCGGCTACGTCCTCAGCCATAGTATTTATGGTCAGCATCGAAGCCAAGAACTCTAAAGCTTTTTCATATTCCATATCGCGCATGGTGTAGAAGGCCCTCCTGCCCAGCCTTAAAATGGCCGGGCTCTTGCTGGCTATTTTAAGGGCAACTTCGCTTATCTTTGTATCTAACTGCTCTCGGGGGACAACATAGTTCACGATGCCTAGTTGCTGCGCTTCCTTAGCTTCTATTCTATCGCCAGTCAACATCATTTCTAACAGCCGCTTAGGTGATGAAGTGAAGCGTAATAACGTTGCCATAATTATGTAGGGGAAAAGCCCAACATTTATTTCAGGTGTCCCAAAGCGGCAGTCATCGGCGGCAATCACTATATCGCAAGCACAGGCTAAACCAAACCCTCCACCCATGGCATGGCCGTTGACCCGCCCTAGAAGTGGTTTTTTCAAATTTTTGACTATCTTGAAAAGCTCGGCGAATTTTCTTTGTCCCTCATATCGGTCAACTAGGCTTCCAGTGGTTCCCATAGATTCACCGAAGTCAGCACCGGCGCAAAACACCTTACTGCCAGCTCCAGTAAGCACTATGACTCGTGCATCAGGATCAATATCGTATTTAGTGAGGGCATCGAGAAGCTCTGAAATCATAGTTGGTGAAATTGCATTCCGTTTGTCTTCGCGGGAGAGAGTGACCGTGGCTATTCTATCTTTTACATCAGTGGTTATTGTCTGATACATCGCCTATCTCCTTATACGGGGTAGACCCCGTGTTTCCTGGGATGACGGAATATTTTCTTGTCTTTAGTGAATTCCAGGGCTCTGATTAGAATCTTTCTAGTCTCCCTGGGGTCAACGACTTCATCTACAATGCCTAGCCTGGCTGTTTTTTGAATATCAAATTGTGGCCTTATCTCATCAGCAAGACGTTCCACCATATCTTGAGGATTTTCGGATTCCGCGAGCTGTTTTTTAGCAAAGATGGATACCATGCCCTCAGGGCCCATTACCGCTATCTCAGCACCGGGGTAAGCAATCAGCAGGTCTGGGTCAAAAGAGCGGCCGCACATGGCATAGTAGCCAGCACCGTAGGACTTTCTCACAATCAGTGTAAATTTGGGAACAGTGGCTTCGGCTACAGCATGTATCATCTTGGCGCCGTGCCTGATAATTCCAGATTTTTCTGCCTTAGACCCGACCATAAAACCGGGGACATCGGAGAGAAATAAGAGAGGGATGTTGAAGGCGTCGCAAAGCCAGATAAAGCGCGCAGCCTTGTCAGCAGCGTCTATATCTATGACTCCGCCGTAAAACATAGGATTATTTGCGATAAATCCGACAGGATAACCTGCTAGCCTACCGAATCCGACGATGATATTTCTTGCCCATCTAGGTTTTATTTCGAAGAAATAGCGGTCGTCCACGATGTGTCTTATGAGGTCGTGCATATCAAAAGCTTCACGGGGGCTATCCGGAATGACACCCAATATACCGTCAGCGATTAAAGCTTCGGGGTCGCCATCCCAGCTTTTTCGGAGCGGTTTTTGGTCGCAATTCTGGGGGAAGAAAGATAGATATTCCTTGATAGCTTTGATGCATTCTTCGTCTGACTTGACCTCTAAGTCACCGCAACCACTTATTTCACAGTGAACTTTAGAGCCACCTAGCTCATCTTCGGTGAGTGTCTCTTTTATTACCATTTTTACAAGCGATGGACCACCTAGTCCCATGAAGCTAGTCCCTTTGACCATGGGCACGAAATCTGATAGGCCCGGGATGTATGCCGTGCCGGCATATCCAGGCCCCATCATGGCTGCGACCAAGGGGATTACACCAGACATTAGCGATTCTTCTTTGAAAAGGTAGCCGGAATCGGCGAACATGGGTATCATATCACCCGAGAGACCGCCGCCACTTACCCTGGCGCCTCCTGAATCTCCTAGCCATATCATCGGAATTCTCTGTTTAAGAGCGATTTCTCTTATTCGGGATACCTTTCTTTCGTTTGTTATGCCCATGGAGCCACCTCTTACCGTGAAGTCATAGGCGGCAACAGCTACATCCCTAAGTGTAACCCCGTCATTCATTTTGCCATAGCCGGTTATAACTCCGTCAGCCGGTTGAAGCTCAGCTACTCCAAATTCAGTGCCAAGCATGCCTACTTCAACAAATGTACCCTTTTCTATCAGGAGGTCGAGGCGCTCTCGGGCTGTTAACTTCCCCTTTTCGTGATGCTTCCTTACGGCCTCCTCGCCTCCCATTTTCTTAATCTCTTCACGGAGGGCATAAAGTTTTTCGACTTCCCGCTTTATTCTGTCAGCCATTGCTCTTCTCCTTCAACTTAGATATGAAATGAGTATCGTAATTGCCCGTTTTGAAAAGCGCTGAATCAAAGGCCTGTTTCAAGAAAGGTATATTGTTTTTAATGCCTGTTATCTCATAGGTAGCCAGGGCTTGTAACATCTTACTATTGGCTTTGTCTCTGTCTTCTCCCCAGGTAATCAACTTGGCAACCAGAGGATCATAGAATTGGCTGATGGTATCACCAGTTTTGTAGCCGGAGTCGACTCTTATTCCGTCTCCCCCAGGCTCAACGTAGGAAGTAAGTTTCCCTGGAGAAGGGTAGAAGTTCTCGGAGTCTTCAGCATAGATACGTGCCTCCAGCGCCCACCCTTTCCATGCTATTCTCGCCTCGTCGATGGTTAATGGTTCGCCAGATGCAATTCTGACCTGCTGTTCAACCAGGTCAAACCCGGTTATCATTTCCGTAATGGGATGTTCTACCTGCAGCCTAGTGTTGACTTCTAAGAAATAGAAGTTTCGATTCCTGTCGACAACAAATTCCACTGTTCCAGCATTGGTATACCCAAGCTTCTCGGCTAGTTTTTTGGCTGATTGTCTCAGGCTTTGTCTTAGCTCTGGTGTGGCAAAGGGGGATGGTGATTCCTCGATAACCTTCTGGTGCCGTCGCTGTACCGAGCATTCTCTTTCAGGGAATGTGACTACCTCGCCTTTTTCATCCCCGAGAATCTGAATTTCAATGTGATGAGGCGAATCCATATACTTCTCAATGTAGACTCGGTCATCTCCGAAGGCCATCCTGGCGCGATTCGAAGCCTCCTCAAACGCCTCCTCAACATCCTCAACCTTCTCGACCCTTTTCATTCCGATTCCCCCACCCCCAGCGGAAGCTTTGAAGATGACAGGAAAAGCTAGTTTTTCTGCCCATTCTTTTGCTTCCCCAGTATTGCGTAGAATCTCACTCCCCGGTGGTATCGGTATACCTATGCTGGTAGCGATTTCCCTGGAGCGGGCTTTGTCACCCATAGTGTGGATTACTGCAGATTTTGGGCCGATAAATGTCACGCCTTCCTGTTCGCATTTTTGGGCGAATTCCCATCTCTCTGCTAAAAACCCGTAGCCTGGATGGATGGCATCTATTTTTAGCTCTTTAGCTATGCTGACAATGTGGTCCATGTTGAGATAACTATCTCGAGGTCGATTGCCACTGATTTTTATTGCCTTGTCAGCTTCCTGTACGAATAGTGCGGTCTCATCAGCATCTGAATGGATGGCGATCGTCTCAATGCCAAGCCTTTTTGCGGTTCTGACTATGCGCCTAGCTATTTCACCGCGGTTGGCTACCAGTATAGACTTCATTACTTCAGTATGCTCCTAACTTCTCCCTGGTGAAGTGTATTTCGCCGAATTTTTTCGTGGATATTTATGCTTTGTGGTTGTTCCTCTGGGCGTTTCGCACTTAAGGCAAGTATAATCTCTTTCCTGTGTTATGCATGCCCTTAAGACTAAAATGGAGCGGGAGACGGGACTCGAACCCGCGACAGCCTGCTTGGAAGGCAGGAACTCTACCACTGAGTTACTCCCGCTGGGAAATGGCATCATTTTAGCCCACCAACACAGGTGCGTCAATGAGGTGACGGCTCTATCAATGTTGCCGCCTAGCTCTAAAAGCAGCACAAGATAAGGATAGCAATGCCAGCGGCAGTCCCGATCCCGAGGAACTCACCTGTCCCGCAAACCAATGTCCAAGTTAGCCAATATTTCAATGATTGTCCAGTCACTATCCTGCTGTTGCAATGTTGCTTCTATTTGCCGAGTAGCTCTTTTATCTTTTGAGTTAGGGCAGGCAAAGCTTCTTTATAGTCGCCGACAATGCCAAAGCTGGCTACCTTAAAGATGTTCGCGCCAGCATCCTTGTTTATGGCTACAATGCACTTAGAGCCGGAACAACCTGCGATATGTTGCATGGCACCTGAAAGGCCTATGGCGATATAGAGATTAGGGCTGACGATTTTGCCTGTCTGCCCAACCTGCTGCGTCATGGGTATCCAACCATCCTCGCAGGCAGCCCTTGTTGCACCGACGGCTCCACCCAGTAGGTTTGCCAGCTCTTTAAG